>RFXN01000137.1 GCA_009921625.1 Candidatus Fonsibacter lacus
GCAACTATGACTTCCTCTAATGCACTTTCACTCATCTGGCCATGAGCTACCCGAACACGAGCTTCAGGAACTAAATTGGAGATTAGGCTTGCGCACCGATCAATAGAGTTAACTCGATTATGTACGTAAAAAACTTGTCCATCTCGTAAAAGTTCTCGTCGAATGGCAGCTGCAATCTGTCGCTCTTCGTAACCACCTACATATGTGAGTACTGGATGTCGCTCTTCGGGTGGGGTTGCCATAATTGACATCTCCCGGATGCCAGTTATCGACATCTCTAAAGTTCGTGGGATTGGCGTTGCTGACATCGCGAGCACATCGACATAAGCTCGGAACCTCTTGAGTTTCTCTTTATGCTCAACGCCAAATCTTTGTTCTTCATCAATTATCACTAGACCTAAATCCTTAAAAGTCACATCAGTTGACAGCAACCGGTGTGTACCAATAACTACATCAACGCTTCCATTCTCAATTTTCTCCAGAGTTTTTTGGATTTCACCAGGAGTTGAAAATCTCGATAGTCCAGCGAGGTTTATCGGAAAGCCGGCAAAGCGCTCAGAAAAGGTGGTGAGATGTTGCTGCACCAATAACGTTGTTGGTACTAAAATAGCTACTTGTTTCCCATCCTGTACCGCTTTAAATGCCGCCCTAATCGCGATTTCAGTTTTACCAAAGCCGACATCACCGCAAACTATGCGATCCATAGGATATGAAGCTTCCATATCTTTTTTCACTTCAGTAATAGTTGCGAGCTGATCGATTGTTTCAACGTACGGAAAAGCATCTTCTAGTTCCCGTTGCCACGGCGTATCTGGCGAAAAGGCATAGCCGGGAGAGCTCGTTCTGGCAGCATAAAGTTGAATTAATTCTGCAGCAATCTGCTTGACTGCTTTGCGAGCTTTACCTTTTACCTTTTGCCACTCTGCGCCACCCATGTGGTGAACGGTTGGTGTTTCACCACCGACATACTTTGACACTTGATCTAAAGCATCAGTAGGCAAATAAAGTCGATCACCAGCTTGGCCTCGCTTACTCGATGCATATTCGATGACCAGGTATTCGCGCTTGGTACCATTAACAACTCGTTCTGCCATTTCAATAAATTTTCCTATGCCATGAACTTGGTGGACAACAAAATCACCTTCTTCGAGCGTTAATGGATCAATACGATTTTTGCGGCGCGAAGCTAAAGTTAACTTTTCGCCATCTTGAGCTTTACTCCCGGCAAAATCTCGTTCCGTTATTAGCACAAACATCGCGCTATCTACGGCAAATCCATGTCGCATACCTGATGTGAAAACAAATACAGATCCTGGTACTAATGAATTGGCGGTAGGAATACCATTGCTCCGCAATAACTCCTCATATCGCTGAGCAGTTCCGTGCCCTGGACAGGTAATTGCTATTAGCCACTGATTTTTAACTTTATCCTCGAGAAAATCAAGTAATTTTTCGGAGTTACCGCGGAATGGATCTATCGCACGCAATGTGGAATCAACTGCCTCGGGACCACCGCCAAAAGGAGCAATTGCAGAGAGTGTGAAATCGCGATTTGCCGCATTGGTGAGTTCATCTTCCAGTGTTTTAAAAGAATGAAGTTGTAATTCTTCGCTATCAATTGGCGTAACATTTCCTGCAGCAGCATTGAGCCATGACGCATTGAGAAATTCTTTGCCTGTTCTAATTAGCTCATCTGCTCGACTTCTGATTAGTTCAGGTCCTACCGAGATAAGTAGCGATTTTTTGGGGAGAATGTCTGTCAAGTTTTCCATTTCATGAATTAATGCCGGCATCAGAGATTCCATGCCGTCGACAGGCACGCCCTCACTAATTCGATTGAATAAATCTTTCAAAGTTGGAATCTCGATTGCGAGTTCTGCTGCTCTCTTTTTTATTTTATCTGTTATGAGAATCTCGCGAGCTGGAAAGGCGAAGAGTCCATCAACACAATTTTCAAGAGAGCGTTGATCTGCGACAGAAAAATATCGAACTTCGTCAATTACATCGTCAAAGAATTCCACTCTAATTGGGTGGATTGCTTGGGGTGGAAATAGATCGAGAATGCCACCTCGTTGCGCAAACTCTCCTCGCTTTTCCACGATATCGGTTCGTTGATAACCAAGCGCAAGAAGAGTTCGTACTGCCTCTTGAGGTTCGATTTTTTCAGCAGATTTAAAAAGTGGGACTTTCGCGCTTCCAAAACCTTTTATAAATGGTTGTAGAAGTGATCGGACTGGAACGACGATTAGATCGCACGTTTGAGCTCGGATCGCTTTCAAAGCAACAAAGCGCTCGGCGATTGTGTCACTTTGTGGACTCAATCGCTCATGCGGCAAAGTTTCCCAATGTGGAAATCGAAAGATTCTTTTTTGAGGTAGGAGCTGCTTTAGCTCTTCAAATATTTCTTCACCACTGTTAGCAGTAAGCACTACAACCAATCTCGATTGATTCTCGTTGGC
>RFXN01000138.1 GCA_009921625.1 Candidatus Fonsibacter lacus
TAGGATAGGGAAAACAGAGGAGAAGAAGATGTCATTTAATGTTGTGATGCCGGCGCTTGGTGAGAGCGTCACCGAAGGCACCGTAACTCGTTGGCTCAAAAACGAAGGCGATCACGTCGCTGTCGATGAGCCGCTCCTTGAAGTTTCTACCGACAAAGTTGATACCGAAATACCCTCTCCCGTCGCCGGTACCATTTCAAAAATTCTTGTCGCCGTTGATCAGACTGTCCCGGTCGGCGCCGATCTCGTTGTTATCAATGATGGCGCTGCGCAATCAACGCCAACTGCTGCGCCGGTAGCAACGCCAGCACCAGCTCCAGCGAGTGCAGCTCCTGCCACAACTGCTGCTAGTACTGCTAATACTGCTAGTGCTGCTAGTAATGGGAGTGAAGTTGTTGTGATGCCTGCACTTGGTGAATCGGTAACCGAGGGAACAGTCACTCGTTGGTTAAAGAGCGTCGGTGATACCATTGCAATGGATGAGGCGCTCCTCGAAGTCTCCACCGATAAGGTCGATACCGAAATTCCGTCCCCGGTTGCCGGAACGGTAAGTGAAATTTTTGCCCCTGCCGATTCAGTGGTACCTGTTGGTGGCAGACTTGCTGCAATCGCAGCAGTTGGCGGCGTAATTAAAGCAAGCGCCCCCGCGGTAACTCCTCCACCAGCACCTGTTGCAGCACCTGTTGCAGCACCAGTTTCGGCACCTGCTGCTCCAGTCGCGCCAGCTGTAACTCCTGCAACTGTTGCTGCCCAAGCGCCCGCAGCAGCTCCAATGAACTCTATCTCTGCTCCAGCATCGCGCGTTGAATCAGATTCCTATGTAACTCCGTTAGTACGTAAACTCGCTGCGGAATTAACCATCGATTTAGCACATGTGCCCGGCACGGGTGTTGGCGGTCGAATCAGAAAGCAAGATGTTTACGATGCGGCAGAACGCGCTCGTGCGCAAGCTGCTCCAGTCGCAACTCCATCAGCCGTTGCAGCAGCATCAAGCGCTGCTCCTGCAAGTGCACCACAGAGCGAGAAGATAATAACTTCAGTCACATCCTCACCGCTTCGTGGCACCACAGTTCCGATGACTCGTTTGCGAAAAGTTATCGCTGCCCGTATGGTCGAATCGCTCCAAACTTCTGCCCAGTTAACAACTGTTGTGGAGGTTGATGTTACAAAAATTGCAAAACTTCGCGGCAAGGCAAAATCTTCATTCCAAGAGCGTGAAGGGGTCAACCTTACCTTCCTGCCATTCTTTGCCGTCGCCGTCTGTGAAGCGCTCAAACAACATCCTGTGGTTAATGCATCCATTGATGGGGAGAACATCGTTTACCACGGCACCGAAAACCTCGGCATTGCCGTTGACACCGAGCGTGGATTGTTAGTTCCAGTTATCAAAGATGCTGGAGATCTCAACCTGGGTGGAATAGCTCGTCGAATTAATGATGTGGCGCTACGTACGCGTGATAGCAAAATCAACCCCGATGAGCTAAGTGGTGGAACATTTACCATCACCAATACCGGTAGTCGCGGCGCGCTATTTGATACGCCAATTATCAATCAACCGCAGGTTGCAATTCTTGGCATTGGTTCCATCGTAAAGCGACCTGTCGTAATCACAGAAGCTGATGGCGAAGAAAAGATTGCTATTCGTTCTATGGTTTATCTTGCGATTTCTTATGACCACCGAATCGTTGATGGCGCTGATGCCGCACGCTTCCTTTCAACGCTGAAAGAGCGTCTAGAGCTCGGTCGTTTTGAAGCTGATCTAGGGCTATAACAATTCATTATGGCGCGAACAATAGCTGTTACCGGCGCATCCGGTTTAATCGGTTCTGCACTTGTTTCGCATCTTCGTGAAAGAGGCGACAACGTAATTAAATTGGTTCGCCGTGAGCCTCGCGCTAAAGATGAAGTTTCCTGGAATCCAATCGAAGGAAAAGTTGATCTCGTATCTCTAGAAGGTGTCGACTCGATTGTGCATCTAGCGGGAGCAGGTGTGGGAGATAAACGATGGAGCACCAGCTATAAAGCGGAAATTCTCAACTCCCGTCTCTATGGCACAACCACTATCGCAAATGCCGCAGAACAACTCAAAGTTAAATCACTCATCTCATCGAGCGCTATTGGTTGGTATGGCGAAACTGGCAATCGCGCCGTCAACGAAAAGGACCGTGGCGGTGACGATTTCCTTGCGCGCGTTTGTTTGGAGTGGGAGAGAGCTGCAGATGGAGCGCCATCAGTTCGCACAGCGAAAATTCGTACTGGACTTGTTCTTGATCCCACTGGAGGGGCTTTAGGCAGGATGATGCCGCTCTTCAAATTTGGTTTAGGCGGCAAACTTGGTTCCGGAAAGCAATGGTGGTCCTGGATTACCTTGCACGATCAAATCCGCGCCATAGATTTCCTCATTGATCACGATATTTCAGGTCCGGTAAAT
>RFXN01000139.1 GCA_009921625.1 Candidatus Fonsibacter lacus
TTTCGGCCAGACCATTGAGCACGCCGCCGTAGCCGAGACTGGTGGCGACGATTTGCGAGCGTGGTTTCGTGACAAGCGCACTCGCCGCGGTGATCACACCTTGCGACGCATTGGGTACGAACGCGAAAAGTTCTGGTGTTGTGCCGAGCCATTCGGCGACGAACGCGCGCGCCTCGTCGTGCAACTTGGGCAGTGTGGTGCGAAAAAACAAATTCGGGTTACTTTCTTCGAGCATTTGAAACTCGCGCTGAGCCTGAGCGACGATTTTTGGCACCGCGCCGAAAGATCCGTGATTTAGATATGCGATCTGCGGGTCAAGGCTGAACTGCTCGCGATACTTATTCACTTTTTAGACGCTAGTTGCTCAAATTAGCCTGAGATTGGTTATAGAAGTCTCGCCAAAAGACTTTGAGGTAACCTTTGACAGTAGTGCGTGAGAGCCAATTCGTAAGAAATCATTCAATATTTGAGCTGATGGCTCAGAGTGGCTACACCGTATCTGATCTTGCACCCGCGTTTCCAAGCATGACCATCGCTGAAATCGAAGAAATTTACCACGATAATCGACTGTCGCTTCGGCGCACTTATGAGCGCTTTGGTTATTTGGGGATTCGAGCGTGTGTATCAAAAAATTTCAATATCTCAGAAAATGGTTCACGGTCGAATGGGATGACAAGGACTATTTCAAATGACGCCTACAGAATTCATTGCTACGGAGGTTCCACTACCGTCGGTGACGGAGTAGCAGATTTTCAAACAATAAGTGCATATTTAGAGACCGATTTGAATTCAAGGACTAAAAATAAATTCGCAGTTATTAATTTCGGCGCAGGAAATCATACATCGCTTCATTCAACTCTGAGACTGCTTGATCATTGTCTAACGGGCAATGTCCCTGATCACGCAATTTTCCTTAATGGTTTTAATGACTGTTACTACTCAGCTGGAGGAGCTGACGGTATCGCGCCATTTCTTGACGAAGTTCTTAGGTTTAGTCAAGACAGCGAATTCAGACACAGCAAACTTTTCGATATTATTAACTTGATTCCTAATTTTTCCACTGAAAAATCGCTGACACGTGAGGCAGATTTTTCGACTGATTTTATTGCGCAGTGTCTTGAAAACGTAAAAAAACGCTATTCGTCTGCTTTGGCCATTCAAAAGTTTGTTGAATCCAGTTTTGGCGTGAAAATTCAACGATTCATTGAACCGAATAGATCGGTGAGTTGTCGTGACGACCAAGATTTACTGCCAAAATTACGAGATTCGCACTCTCAAAAATTGGTGTCTCTTTTGTATAAAGAAATCGACCGTATTGGCGTTAGAAAAGTTTTTGGTAAAGAAGTAATCTCGCTTTTGAAAATACATCAAGAATTACAGAGCTTTCCGCTTTACCTTGACTGCGTTCACTTTACGCCCGAAATGAATAAATGGATAGCAGCCCGCATTGGCGCAGTGATTGCGACCAAGAGCGGCTCAAGGCGACTAATTAAGTTTGGTTCCGAGGTATCAGTTACATCAAAAAATGAGCTGACAAATCCTGATAATTATCCGCTTTTTTAATCTTGAAAGTCGTAGTTTCGCTGGGGTCAGTGTTTTCTGTCGTTAATGTCTGGGCTAGGTCAAGAAAATTTGCGCATCCATAGGTCGAGAGTGGCCTGGGTGGTGATGGGTTTGTAGCCGAGTTTGATCGCAGCAGAAGAGTCGATGCTGAACGGCGAAGAATTTGCCGATTGCCAGTTGATTTCACCTTTGAATTTGGTCTCTGCGGCCAATCGTTCAATAATTTTTCGAAGGGGCATCGGCTCTAACGACCCAATTGGAATTGCTTGATAAGGCAGTGAGAGTTTTGAATAAAGAAGCGAGTTAATGAATTCGGCAATTTTGTCTTCATGCACAATGTTGTTGAACAAATGGTCTGGATTCGCCGCTGAGATTGTTGTTTCTGCGCGCGACATCTTGTTCAAAATTTTCGCCAAAAAATGTCTGTGAGTTCGGTTGCCGGCAATCGCGGGTGAGCGAATACTCACGGCGTTCAGGATCTTGCTTTCGTTAGATAGATAGCACTCTGCTGCCCACTTTGCGGCACCGTAAGGGATTGACTGATTGATTTGGGTTAGTTCGCTTACTACTGGGTCGTTAATTTGTCCGTAGACGGCCATTGATGAAACATGAATGATGCGACCGACGTTGAGAATCTTGGCGCGCTCGACTAGGTGCAAAGTACCGAGGCCCGTGATTGTCATTAACTCTTCGGCGGTGCCTTCGCTCGCTGCAGCAACATGAACAAAAGCATCAAAGCCGCCAGTGATATTGGTGAACGAATTCTTGTTTTCGAGATCTAGAGCGACCAGCTCGTCAGCAGGCAGACCTGCCGTAGAAATTCGCGATGAACGCAAC
>RFXN01000140.1 GCA_009921625.1 Candidatus Fonsibacter lacus
GCGGAATATGTAGGTGAGTGCGATCGTTAAATTTGCAACGGTTGCGCTGGTTGTGGAGGCCGGCGCAACCGAAGTCCATGTGTTTCCGCTATCTGATGAATATGAGACGTTGTAACTTGAAATAGTTGCGCCATTTGCATTTGGCGCTGTCCATGTAATCGTTATTGAAGTTCCATTTGCAGATCCCGTTGGTTTGGCCGGAGTATCTGGCGCAGCGGCTGGAGTAATAGCTGAAGATGCTGGCGAGAATGCGCCACTTCCTTGTTCTGAAATTGCAGCAACTCTAAAGAGATATGAAGTTCCTGTTGTTAATCCGCGAACTGTTGATGCCGTTGTTGGTGACACTTCATCAACGTAAGTAGTCCATGTGGAGCCACCATTACTGCTGTATTGAATTGTGTAATCAGAGATCGTGCCACCGTTAGCGCTTGGTGCAGGCCATACCAGTGCAACGCCACCCACAGTGAGAGATGGAGTTGGGGCGATTGGCGCTGAAGGCGAACCGCGAAGAGTTATCGAAGTAGATGGAGCTGAAGCAACAGAAGTGCCAGCTGCATTTGTTGCAGTAACCGTGAAGGTGTATGGAACACCGAGGCTTAAACCGGTGACGGTAATTGGTGATGCTGTTCCAGTAGCAGTTGAACCATTCGATGCGGTGACGGTATAGCCGGTTATAACTGAGCCACCGTTAGAGCTAGGTGCTGTGAAGGCCACGCTTGCTGAATTTGGATCAGAATCAATGAAGATTTGTAGTTTCCAGGTTGCGCCATCAAAGTTTGGCTTTCCGTAGAAAGTCCAGTCAGGATGCGAAGATAAAGAATTACCAAATCCGATATCTGGGTTTCCTGAAGAGTGGTTGTTCCACGCTAATACTGTTTGGTTATCGGTCAGGTTGTGTACCTGGAATGAACCATAGGCAGAGCTTCCGGTTGGAGTGTCATCGTTATCGTAAATTGATGGATTGCCCGCAGGGGTAATTCCAGTGGTCCCAGTTCCATAATCCCAAGGCCATAGTTCTAGGCGACCTGATTTACCGGTACCGGTCGTCACTGCGCCAGCAACGCCGGCGAATCCTGGCCAGTTTGAATCAATATTTAAGTTAGTGACATTTACTTTCAGTTAACTTCCATTCGATATCTAATGCGGTTAAAAGATGTTCCTAAACTGCTTAACTGGGCAGCTTGATCCGATACGCCCTTGCCATATCCATTTGAATAGACAATTGCGCCGCCAGAACGTGTCGGTGAGGTCGTTTGATAGACCAATTTCCACGAATCTTGAACGAGTGGAGTGACGTTGGTGATTGAAGGCGCACCAGGAACTGTTCGAGGTGTTGCGAGAACTGCAAGGGATGCCGCGCTCGATCCTTGCGAGTTCACTGAAGCAACAGTGAATGAGTAACTCGTTCCGTTCGAAAGATCGGTTACAGCGCAATTGAGTGGGCCGCTACTCCAACTACAGGTCGCTCCCCCAGGGCTCGCGGTAACAAGGTAAGAAGAGATACCCCCACCTGTGTCCGTGGGAGCGCTCCATGAGATTGTTACTTGACCATTGCCAGGCGTTGCAGCGAGCGAAGTTGGTACACCGGGAGTTGCGCGAACGCTAAACGAGATTGCTGGAGATGTCGCGCTAGTAAATCCACCGGCTTCGGTGATTGCTGCTGTGATGGTACATGTACCAGTGGTGATGAAAGCAACTAATCCTGATGTGGAGTTAACAGTACAGACTGACGTCGTAGTCGAGGTGAATGTAATTGTTCCAGTTCCAACGCCTGCAGTCGGAGTTGCCGTAAGTGTTGGCGGTGTACCACTTCTTGCATAACCTGCGAGATAACTTCCACTATTGATAGAAAGAGGCCGATCCACCGGTAGTTGCCAGGAACCAACCAACAAATGTTGAACCGGCAAGCGTCGGCGCCGCTGGCAAGGTCAGTGTCCCACCAGTTACGAATGAACCAGGATTGACCGCGCTTCCTCCAAGAACGTCATAAGTCACGACATTTGTATTTGCGCTCCACTGAGCATAGATAGTGAAGCCTGAGGTGTTTGTTGGCGTGTATGAGCTTGATCCAGCGGAGGCTTCAATCCAGTTAGAAGTTGTTCCGGTGAGCGCAAAGCCAGAGAGCGTTCCGCTATTTGTTCCTGTGGTGCTTGTTGCAGTCGTTACACCTGCGTTGCTGCCACCCGCTGTTCCCTGATTGAAAGTGTAATTAGCGACAAGACCGCTCTCATTTCCAGTAAGTGCGCTATTCATCGTGGCCACGATTTCAGATGCTGATCTCGCCACATTCCAATAGCGCAATTCATACATCGAACCTTGGAATCGAGAGCCGCCTCCTCTTGAGCCAATATAAATTGGAGTGGTTCCAGT
>RFXN01000015.1 GCA_009921625.1 Candidatus Fonsibacter lacus
ACGAGGAGTAGAGCCTACGGGGCTTTGTCACCCCCTCCTGACACGATTGGACCATGAACCTCACCCCTGTCATCGAACTGACTATCGGCGTAGTCATTGGCCTCGCCCTTGGGGTCACGATTACCTATTTATTAATGAGGCGTGAGAGCGAGCATTACAGGAGCCAACTTCACGCTCAGAGTGAAGCAAGCGGCGCCTCGCGCGAGGCGAGCGCCCGCCTTGATGAGCTACTCCGTTCAGTAAATCTCAGCATGGCGCAACTTACTGAAAAGACCCAGTCAGCGGAGATCAAACGAGCTGAGGTTGAGGCGCAAATCAAAGAGCAGATTAAAAATATGAGTGAGAAGAATGAACGGTTGGTTTTAGAGACCGCCAAACTCGCTGGTGCGCTATCAAAAGCGCAAAGTCGTGGCCAAATGGGCGAGGCGCAACTTGAATTGATTCTTGAGAGTTCGGGGCTCATTGAGGGCGTTAATTACGAACGTCAAGAGCACCGCGTCAATGATGGCGAAATTTCAAAACCTGATATCACTATTAAAATGCCGGGTGGAACTGAAATTTTTGTTGACTCTAAATTCCCCTTTGATCGCTTTTGGGATGGCATCGGTGCAGATGATTCATCCGAACGGTCAGCGCACATGGCTGCACATGCAAAAGATTTGCTAAACCACATTAATGCGCTCTCGAAACGTGGTTATCAAAGTACAAGTAACTCACCTGATTTTGTTGTCCTCTTTGCTCCCTTTGAATCCATTCTCCACGAAGCGCTCGATGCTGATCCACTTCTTCTCCAAAAATCTTTTGCGAAGAGCGTAGTAATCGCTACGCCAACAACAATGCTTGCGCTACTTCGCACCATTGCTTACGGCTACTCCCGCCATGATCTGGCTCGAAACGCCGATGAAATCCGAAGCCTTGCCGGTGAACTCTTAAAGCGCGTGGGAAAGGTTCATGAACGTATCGAAAATCTTGGCGAACGAATAAAAGGCGCTGAGCGAGCATTTAATGAGTTAGTTGCATCTGCAGAGAACCACCTATTAGTTCCCGCACGGAAGATGGGAAAGTTAGGCGCCCCATCGAGTAAGGAGCTCGCCTCTCCAACAGCAATTGAGAATGAGATCCGCGCCATCCGCAGTATTGACGTGAGCGAGAGCTCTAATGATGATGAATTAGACTTTATGCAAGGAGAGGATAAATGACGCCAGAAAATGTTGAGATTAATAGACGGCCAATTATTCAAGGACGTGGTCTGACCTCTCCTGGGATTGTTGTCCTTTATTTTGTTGGCCTTCTACTGATACAAACGCTGGAGAATTTCCTCTCCGGGCAACCTGGTCGATTAACAGGAATTTTTCTACTGGTGCTCTTCTTTGTGGCAATTAAATTAGGTCGAAAGGGGACGCTCTTTACCGCTGTAGTAACCCCACCACTCGCGTTAAGTACCACTGTGTTACTCGCTACCTTGTTAAGTAAAGGTTTTGGTCTCACTGGTTTACTCGTTGGAATTCTCTCAAATTTGGCGCGCCTTGCACCGTGGTTGCTACTGACAGCATTGGTGAGTTGGAGCTACTTCTTTGTTAGTGAGCGTCGCCAAGCTATTTCAAGCCAGCAGCCTTCAAATCTTTCCTAAGTTCCGGCGGCATCGAAAAGAGCAGATGCTCCTCTGCCTTTGTTACGACCTCAACGTCGCTAAATCCATGTTCGCTTAACTTCGCGAGCAGCTCTTCTACCAAAATCTCTGGTACTGAGGCGCCGCTAGTAACGCCAACAGTTCTTACACCTTCAAGCCACTCCTCTTTCATCTCATCCGCATAATCGATCAGATACGAGGCTTTGGCGCCGGTTTCTAGGGCGACTTCTACTAAGCGGACTGAATTAGAAGAGTTTCGCGAACCAACCACAAGAACTAAATCACTCTGTGGTGCAATCTCTTTCACTGCAAGCTGCCTATTTTGTGTTGCATAACAGATGTCATCACTTGGTGGATCATTAAGGAGCGGGAACTTATCTTTGAGGGCTTTCACTGTGCTAAGCGTCTCATCAACGCTTAGCGTCGTCTGTGAGAGCCAAATTAATTTACTGGGATCTTTGATAGATAATTTATCAATATCTTCGGCTTTATCAATCAATTGCACATGATCTGGTGCTTCACCAGCGGTGCCCTCAACCTCTTCATGGCCTTCATGGCCAATCAAAAGAATTTGATAATCATCGGCGGCAAATCTGCGCGCCTCTTGA
Organism: Candidatus Fonsibacter lacus; assembly: GCA_009921625.1. GTDB lineage: Bacteria > Actinomycetota > Actinomycetes > Nanopelagicales > Nanopelagicaceae > IMCC26077. The sequence goes on from RFXN01000015.1 coordinate 2,239, forward strand.
TGTACTTTTGTCACCAGTGGACAGGTTGCATCAATAGTTTTTAGGTTACGTGCCTTGGCGCTCTCGTGAACTGCTGGCGAAACTCCATGGGCTGAAAAAATTACCGTCGCACCCTCTGGGACTTCATCAGTTTCGTCGACGAAGATTGCCCCGTGCTTCTCGAGAGTCTCCACTACGTGCTTGTTATGAACAATCTGCTTTCGGACGTAGACCGGAGCGCCGTAGAGATCCAAAGCTTTTTGGACGGTAACAACCGCGCGATCAACGCCTGCGCAATATCCGCGCGGAGCGGCAAGGAGTACTCGTTTACTTTGCGCCGTTGGCTCCGGCTCCGGCTCCGTCATCACGGCCCTAGCCTAATCTCTCCAAGCCTTTTATGCGCTTGGGATTAGGGGTTTCAGATTACGCTTACTACATGATTGAAAGTAGCTCCGAAGAACCACTACCGGTTCGCGTCGTATCGGAATCAATCGGCGAGTATGTAGGGAGATTGGGCCCAGTCTGGGTTGAAGGTGAAGTCGCAGAAATCACACGACGACCCGGTTCACAAATGGCGTTCATGCGCTTAAAGGACACCAGCGTAGATATGTCGCTTCAAGTCACATGTCATAAATCAATTTTGGAGGCGATAGATCCTCTTCCAGAAAATGCACGAATAGTCGCTTATGCAAAAGTGAATTGGTACGCAGTTCGCGGAACGCTCTCACTGATGGCGCGCGAAATAAGACAGGTTGGGCTTGGAGAACTTTTAGCGAGATTAGAACAGCTCAAGAATCTCCTTGCTGCAGAGGGGCTCTTTGCATCGGAGCGAAAACGCGAGCTCCCTTTCTTACCGAGAAAAATTGGATTGATTTGCGGTCGAGCTAGCGCTGCAGAGAAAGATGTTGTTGAGAATGTCGAACGGCGCTGGCCAGGAATGCCCTTTGAGATTCGAGAGGTTGCTGTTCAAGGAAGCACTGCTGTAATCGAAGTCTCCAGAGCGCTCATCGAGTTAGATGCCATTGATGACGTGGATGTCATTATCGTTACTCGTGGTGGTGGGTCATTTGAAGATCTCCTGCCATTCTCTGATGAGTCGTTGATACGTTTAGTGGCATCGCTCACTACCCCTATTGTCAGCGCAATTGGACACGAACAAGATGCACCGTTACTTGATCTCGTTGCTGACTTACGCGCTTCAACCCCCACTGATGCAGCAAAAAGAGTTGTCCCAAGTTTGATAGAAGAGAGAGAACATATTCTCCAGCTATCAAATCGTCTTGAGAAAAGAATGTTCTCAATAATTGAGCTAGAAATTTCACGGTTATCCGCACTCTTATCTAGGCCAGTTATTAAGGAGCCACTGACAATTGTCAACAACAAAGCAGAAGAAATTAAAGTTCTCTGCAGCGATGGCCGGAAGGCGCTCTCATCCCGACTTCGTGAAGAGAAGATTGAAGTTCGAGAAATAAAAGCTCGGATTGCCGCGCTCTCTCCCCTATCCACGCTTAAGCGTGGTTATGCCGTCGTCCAAAAAAAGGGAAAGGTGCTCCTTGACGCCAAGGATGTTGCACTTTCCGAGAGGCTCGATGTTGTTTTATCAAAGGGTGAGATAGCAGTAGAAGTTGTCACGGCCCAGCGAAGTAAGAAATCGAAGGAGAAATAAATGGCCGAGAAGAAAAAGCCAACGTATGAGCAAGCTCGAGATGAGCTTTCCAAGATTGTCGCCAAGCTCGAAGCTGGAGGGGCCTCACTCGAGGATTCGATAGCGCTCTGGGAACGCGGCGAAGAGCTTGCAAAAATCTGCAATCAATGGCTGGAGTCAGCAAAAGAACGGCTTGATAAGGGAGATAAATGAGATGTGCGCCATAAGCACATTTAATTCCCCAGGCGTATTCTTTTAACTATGAATCCAGATTTTGCCTACGAAGATCTCCTACCACTTGGCCATGATGAAACCGAGTATCGGCTCATCACGAAAGAGGGAGTAACTACGAGTCAAGCCGCTGGTCGAACTTTTATTTCAGTAACTCAAGAGGCGCTTCGTAAACTGACCGAAGAAGCGGTTCATGATATTCAGCATTACTTACGGAGTTCGCACTTGCAACAGCTTCGAAACATTATTGATGATCCCGAGGCATCGCCAAATGATCGCTTTGTGGCCTTGGATTTATTAAAGAATGCAAATATTGCAGCCGGTGGAATTCTTCCGATGTGCCAAGACACTGGAACGATGTTGGTGATGGGAAAACGTGGCCAGCAGGTTTTAACGGAAGGTCGCGATGAAGTGGGTATAGCTCACGGAATTTACGATGCATATACGCGATTAAATCTTAGATATAGCCAGATGGCCCCCATCACAATGTGGGATGAAAAGAACACTGGTACCAATTTACCCGCGCAAATAGAAATTGCAGTTGATACCAAGCACCATGATCAATATCAACTTCTCTACATTGCTAAAGGTGGCGGTAGCGCCAATAAGAGTTTTCTCTACCAAGAGACGAGAGCGATTCTCAATCCCCAATCACTAATGAAGTGGCTTGAAGAGAAACTTGTTTCGATAGGAACATCAGCATGTCCGCCCTACCACTTAGCAATTGTGATTGGTGGAACGAGCGCTGAGCACACCCTCAAGACTGCAAAACTTGCCAGCACTCGATATCTTGATTCACTTCCCCTTCGTGGTGATGTTGCAACCGCTCATGGGTTTCGGGATATCGAGCTTGAGGCACAAGTTCTCGAATTAACTCGAAATATTGGAATTGGCGCGCAATTTGGGGGTAAATACTTCTGCCACGACGTTCGCGTAATTCGCCTTCCTCGCCATGGCGCCTCCTTGCCGATAGCCATTGCAGTTTCCTGTTCTGCCGATCGACAAGCGCTCGCAAAGATAACTGCTGAGGGAATTTTTCTTGAGAAATTAGAGCGTGATCCCGCTCGCTTCCTTCCTGAAACCACCGCAACACAACTCCATGACGATGTGGTCTCTGTTGACCTCAATCGCCCCATGGATGAAATCCGGGAGCAGCTTGGCAAATACCAGGTAAAAACCCGCCTTTCCTTGACTGGTACCTTGATAGTTGCCCGTGATTTAGCCCATGCCAAAATCAAAGAACGACTTGATAAGGGCGAAGAGCTCCCTCATTACTTTAAGAAATATGCTGTCTACTATGCAGGTCCATCAAAAACGCCAGAAGGGTACGTCTCGGGTTCATTTGGCCCAACGACAGCAGGCCGAATGGATTCCTATGTTGAACAATTCCAACAAGCTGGCGGCTCGCTCATCATGCTCGCTAAGGGAAATCGTTCGGCTGCGGTAACGAACTCTTGTAAAAAATTTGGTGGCTTCTATCTTGGTTCTATTGGTGGCCCCGCTGCCCGACTTGCACAAGATTGCATCAAAAAAGTCGAGGTATTTGATTATTCAGAGTTAGGAATGGAAGCAGTATGGAAAATTGAGGTTGAAGATTTTCCAGCTTTTATCGTAGTGGATGATAAAGGTAATGACTTCTTTGCAGAACGCGAAAAATTGGTAACAATTGGTAAGAGGCCGAATTAAATAAAGGCCGAGAAATTTCCGTGAAAAGTTTTTAGTACATCCGTTTTCGATAAAAGGTATTCAGTGCTTTACATGGAGTGCCATAACGGACGTCAATGTACTTCAATCCCCACATAATTTGCGTCACTGGATTTTTTCTCCAGTCGCTACCAATTGATTCATATTTTGTTGCGGGATAGGCCTGTGGAATTCCATGTGCTCCAGTGCGTTTGTTATGCGATGTGTAAGTCCATTGACTCTCTTTGATCCATAACTTATCGAGACACTTCCACTGCGCACCGGTCCAACCATAATTTTCCTCCGCTAACAGCTCTCCAACATAGCGCGCGCCATTTCGAGTCTTAGCTTTCTGCACCAAAAAGGCTGTTCGCGCAACTGAAGCGAGATTAAGTGCAGTGAGCTTGCCGACCGTTAACACTTCGGTGGCAACCAACAAATGGCTCTCAGGAGTTGGTTCAACCGAGATCGGTTCACTTGGGGTCACCACCGCGAGCGAACTCTCATTGGTGGGCACGGGGATCGGGGTGTTGACCTCGGCGCCTTGAGCAACTGTTGGAGTTAAGGCGAGAATCAGCGCGAGCGCGCCATTAATCGGAAACCTACTCTCCCACAAAGAGATGGATCTACTTCGACCTGCTTGACCTGCTCGTCTCATCCGCAACTGCCCTCCCTTCATCCTGAGTAGCAAACCGCTTCCCGCTTCCTCTTTCTTACCCGTTCTCACCGTTTTCATTTCCTGCACCCGTCTGGTCCAGCCCGAAAAGGCTGGTTCAGAGGCGAGGGGGGAGGCTTCAAGGATGCCAAAGGAGGTGGGGTCTTGGCCAAACCAAACCCCATTTTTACTCTGAGAATTTTGCCCTGTGGATAACGTTTCCGCAGGTCAGAGCGGTATTAGAAAAAATTGTGGGATTGCCCACCCTTCTTGACCCCTGCCATAGCCACCATCTGAGTTCTCCGCATGCCCCCAGGAGGAAGTGGAGGCTGCGCTCAGCGACCCACCAGCACATCGAGGGAGAGATTCTTTGGAGGGTTCAGTCGTCCCCGATAGAGCCAAGCGATGGTCGAGACCCCGATCACAGTGACGCTCCCTGAGAACCCAATCGCAATTCGAGCACCACAGTGCTCGGTAATCCATCCCAGAAGGGGAGCGCTTCCTGGGGCAAAGCCCATCCACATCGCGAGGTAGATACCAATTACTCGGCCACGGATTTCAGGTGCCGAACTGAGTTGGATGGTCGTGTTTGATGCCACTGCAGTGGTGAGCATGCCAAACCCATAAATGGGCAGCGCCATTGCGTATAGCAAGTACGTGGGCATGAATGCCGAGAGAATGATTGCGCAACCAGTAAAGATTGCGAACTTTATAACTCGCGCTAAACCAGGTGCGTGCTCTTTCTTCGTCGCAATCAATGTGGCGCTCAATGAACCTAACGCAATCACGCTTCCCAATAAACCAAACTCTCCTGCATGTAATCCAAACGCTTTCGTAGCCATAATTGCGCTAAAAAGTTCTGGGTTAACTCCAAATGTCGCAAAGAAAAAGATGATAAGCATCATGGCCATCAAATCAGGGCGAGCACGAATGTATTTGATTGCTTCAGAAAATAGCGCGCCAGTCCGTGGCGCTTTTCGATACAGCTCATCATGATCAATCATTAGCACTGCAGCTATAACGGCGAGAAAAGAGATAGAATTTAAAAGAAATGAAGGACCGGTATCGAATGCTTCAATCATAAAACCAGAGAGTGCCGGACCAATTAATCGTGCGGTATTGAAATTAACAGAATTAAGCGCCACTGAATTTGGGATATCTTCCTCTGGAACCAACTCTGGCAAAAAGGAATGTCGTACTGGTCCATCAACTGCTGAAGTGATACCCAACGCTAACGCTATTAATAAAACGTGCCACAGTTGAACTCGATGTGTGACGACGAGCAAGCCAAGAGTGCCAGCCCAAAGAAATCCAGAAAAACTGGTAAAAGCCAGCAACTTTGGCTTAGAAATTCGATCTGCGAGCGTGCCGCCAAAGAAAGAGAATAAGGATGGTGCGGATTGGAGCGCGACGACAACCCCTAACCAGAGAGCATTATCTGTTATTTCTAGTACCAACCAGTTCTGAGCGATTCGCTGAACCCAGGTTCCGGTATTATTGAGCGTGGTCGAGATGTAGTAGATGCGAAAATTGCGATGACGAAAGGACCGAAATGAACCAGTATCTTTCATCGCACGATTACCAACCACATCATCTCACCGGATCATCTCTCAGAATTTAGGCTCTAACGTCGCTAAATCAACTTTAGGGTTCTAGACTAGAACCATGCGCTCATTAAGGGAACTATCCGATCGACAAATCATTCGGATTGCCCTGATTCTCTGGGCGCTGATTGCCATTAGTTCGCTCATCACAAACACTTTTGATTTCACCTGGAGCGCGATTATCGCAATCGCACTTGGCGGATATGGATTACGAGTTATACGAAAACGAGAGAAGAACTAGCCCTCAATCTGATCGGCAATTCCCCGTAATACCTTTCCAAGACGCTCAGCATCATGGGGTGATGGGTGGCGGCCATGGCGTAAACCATTACCAACGCGATCGAGAATCTTGATTGCATCTTCAATAATCGCAGCGAGGTCATCTGGATTAATACGCGCACCTGCAGCAAGAGATGGCGGAGCCTCAACAATCGTTACCGAAAGCGCTTGGGGACCACGACGACCATCAGCCACGCCAAACTCCAATTTTGTTCCCGGCTTAACCGTTGTCACTCCAGATGGAAGAGAGGTAGCAGGGAGGAACACATCTTCGCCCTCATCAGAGGAGATGAAACCAAAACCTTTCTCCAGGCTGAACCATTTAACGCGTCCAGTTGGCATCGCTCACTCCCCGCTCTTAGTTTCTGACTTTCTATCTCGCGCTCTCAGCTCCATACTTTTTATGATGGCTTGGAAAGCAGACCTTTATTTTATCGCGTGTGGAGCCATCCTCGCTCCGTAATTTCTGGCGTAAAACGCGGTGTAGCTCAGTAACTATCTGGTGATTAGTGGACTAATGCCTCAGAGTGTGCGCCGCAGCCATAGTTCACTGCAACTACATGGCCATCTGCCGGCGATATCCCATTGGCGCAGACGCCAAACGCATTTCGTAGCGAACCTGCAATGGGCAGAAAGAAAGCGCATGAAGCGCACGCCTTCGGAGCGCTCTTTGCAAACTCTGCATCGGGTCCATACTCGCCAGCGATCCATCGATCGCTAGCCATATCCCGGCCGATAGGCGAAAGGATCCGCACTCGCCCTAAGCCAAGTTCCCATAATTGAGTTGCATCGAGCTCTTCATCAGCGGGGAGCGCCGCATAACCTGGGACCAATCTCGCATCATCTGCGCTTGTTGGTACCACCGTTCCTGGAAGTACATCTTCAGGAAGAACGCGCTCGTGATAGGGAATCCACTGTGGTGGCAGAAGGGCATCTGGCCCTGGAAGTAAGACAACATCGCAGACTGTTGGCTGGGAACTCTCATCGACAAAGGCGAGCGTTACCGCCCAGCGCCAATCTTGATATCCAGTAAGTGAAGTTTCGAAGAAATGAGTTTCATACTGCTCATCGGAGCGCTCAACCCCAGAGTGAGCTCCTACTTTTTCACTATCAAAACGGAGATTGCCGACTGAACTCTCAGCCTCAGACAAAGCGGCTTCGCGAGCAATTGATTCTGATGATTCGAAGAACCCAGAATCTGTTTCGCGAAGCCCCTTGCTTGAGCGTGTCATACTCGAAAGAGTACCAACTCTTGAAACTATTAGAAGTCCATATCTCCGCCGCCAGGAGCTGCAGGAGCTGCGCTCTTTGGCTCTGGCTTTTCGGCGATAACAGCTTCAGTGGTAAGGAAGAGCGCTGCAATTGATGCGGCGTTCTGGAGCGCTGAGCGAGTGACTTTCGCTGGATCGATAATGCCAGCTTTGATCATGTCAACGTATTCACCAGTTGCCGCATTGAGACCAAAGCCAGCTTCAAGATGCCGTACCTTCTCTACAACGACGCCGCCTTCGAGGCCAGCATTAATCGCGATTTGCTTTAGCGGCGCTTCGACTGCAAGTTCAACAATCTTTGCTCCTGTTGCTTCATCGCCCTCCAACTTTAATTTTGCAAATGCAAGCTTTGCGGCCTGGAGTAGCGCTACGCCACCACCAGCAACAATTCCCTCTTCTACCGCAGCTTTTGCATTTCGTACAGCATCTTCAATGCGGTGCTTGCGCTCCTTGAGTTCAACTTCGGTAGCCGCCCCAGCCTTAATAACGGCAACGCCACCAGCTAATTTGGCAAGGCGCTCTTGGAGCTTTTCGCGATCATAATCAGAATCGCTCTTTTCGATTTCAGCGCGAATTTGATTTACCCGACCTTGAATCTGCTCTTTATCGCCAGAGCCCTCAACGATAGTTGTCTCATCCTTAGTGATGACTACCTTGCGAGCACGACCGAGAAGATCAATTGTCGTGGCATCAAGCTTCAAACCGACCTCTTCTGAGATCACTTGCGCGCCAGTAAGAATTGCAATGTCTTGGAGCATGGCTTTACGGCGATCGCCAAAGCCTGGAGCTTTAACCGCTGCCGAGCGGAAAGTTCCACGAATCTTATTAACTACAAGCGTTGCAAGAGCTTCGCCTTCAATATCTTCAGCGATGATTGCAAGAGGCTTACCCGATTGCATTACTTTCTCAAGAATTGGAAGTAAATCCTTGATATTCGAGATCTTGGAATTTGCAATCAGGATATATGGATCTTCAAGAACTGCTTCCATGCGATCTGTATCAGTAACCATGTATGGGGAGATGTATCCCTTATCGAAGCGCATACCCTCGGTGAGCTCTAATTCAAGTCCGAAAGTGTTGCTCTCTTCGACGGTGATAACACCTTCCTTGCCTACTTTATCCATTGCCTCCGCAATTTTTTCACCAATGGTGATATCTGCTGCAGAGATTGAGGCTGTGGCAGCAATCTGCTCTTTGGTCTCAACATCCTTTGCCATCTTGCCAAGTTCCTCTGCAACTGCAGAGACTGCTTTTTCAATTCCACGCTTAAGCGCCATTGGGTTGGAACCGGCAGCAACGTTACGAAGTCCCTCCCGAACTAACGCTTGAGCCAAAACCGTTGCAGTGGTAGTGCCATCACCAGCAACATCATCGGTTTTCTTTGCAACTTCTTTTACTAACTCTGCGCCAATTTTCTCGTAAGGATCATCAAGTTCAATTTCTTTCGCGATGGATACGCCATCGTTAGTAATAGTGGGAGCGCCCCACTTCTTCTCAAGAACAACATTTCGTCCGCGAGGTCCAAGAGTCACTTTGACCGCATCGGCGAGCGCATTCATTCCGCGCTCAAGGCCGCGTCGAGCCTCTTCATTAAAAGCAATCATCTTTGCCACGGTAAGTCTCCTTCTAGATAGTTACGTGGGTGCTGTCTGAGCTCGAACCAGCGAGAGCTAGTCGGACCGAGGCAGCGCTTCGGTGGGTTATCACTCTCAACCCGAGAGTGCTAACGCATAATCTACGGCAGGAGATGGGGGGCTATCAAACCGAAGGGATTAGACCGCTGACCAGGATAAGGAGCGGCAGAGGGAGGCGGTGAACGGGTCTAGAGCTTTGAGCCGGTGGTGCGGGAGTTGCGAAGTCGACGGAGCCTACGAACGAGGGTTGGGTAAGCGACTTCCGCTTCGGGGCGATCGAGCAAGGCATTGAGAAGTTGGTAGTACCGGGGCGAACTCATCGAAAAGAGCTCTCGAATAGCCCCTTCTTTTGAACCTGGATAGCGCCACCACTGCCGCTCAAACTCCAAGATTGCCAACTCCTGGTCGGAGAGAGGTGAGTGCGCAGCCCCGGCGGCCGCGGCAAAAACCTGCTCTCCCATGCCCCTATCCTAGGGCGAAATTACATGGTTGTCATTTACTCCCAGGGCTCGTGCGGCGGGGGTCATGAAGGCCTACTGGTTTAACTGGTTTAACTGGTTTAACTGGTTTAACTGGTTCAACTGGTTCAACTGGTTCAGTGATCTCGATAATAGCGATTAAAGAGTATTTAAAATCATTTCAATATCAGCGGGACGAGTCCAAGGGTTAACAATTGCAAAGCGAAGTATCGATTCTCCATTGTGGGCAGATGGCGTCACAAAACCAATCTGATCGGCCAACAACTTATCGCTCCACTGCACATAATCCGCGCGCTCCCATCCTTTTTTCTTGAAGGCAACTATGGAGAGTGTGGGTTCACAGATTAATTCAAGATCAGCCCGCGCTTTAATTAAACTTGCAGCTTCTTGAGCCAAATTTAATGAGTGTTCAATTGCTCTCTGATACTCCAATGAACCATTTGCAGCGAGTGAGAACCAAAATGGTAAACCTCGAGGCCTTCGAGTTAGTTGGATTGCATAGTCTGATGGATTAAGTAGCCCATCATCTTCCAGAGGATCTAGGTAAGGAGCGCGCTGAGTGTGCGCAGCCTTCCCAATGCGCGCATCTCTATAAATTAAAGCACATGCGTCAAAGGGTGCAAATAACCATTTGTGAGGATCAACAACAAGTGAATCTGCCTCTTCCACTCCTTGAAAAAGTGAGCGAGTAGAAGGCGATGCTAGCGCTGCCAATCCATATGCGCCATCGACATGAAACCAGATATCTAAATCTGCAGCGCACTGTGCAAGACCTTGTAAATCATCAATGATTCCTAAGTTTGTCGTACCTGCAGTTCCTACTAAAGCAAAAACTTTCGTTAGCGGATTATTTCCTTCTAACTTAACAATCAGTTCTTTAGCGCGGGCTCCTTGGAGTACTCCAAATGCATCTGTAGGAATTTTCAAAATATCAACATCCATAACATCTGCTGCCGAAGCTATTGATGAATGCGCCTCTTCACTGCAGGCAATAGTCCAGCGATACTCCTTTGAAACATCACGCCTGGCCCAATATCGAGCCGCAACAAGTGCAGAGAGATTTCCAATCGTGCCACCCTGAACAAAAGTGCCACCAGCAGTTTCTGGTAATCCAGCTAAATCAGATATCCATTTTAGCGCCTGATTTTCGGCGTATACAGCGCCAGCTCCTTCCGTCCATGAGCCGCCATATAGCGAACTTGCAGCAACTACTAAATCAAAAAGGCTGGCATATTCACTTGGCGCCGCTGGAATAAATGCCAAGTTCCGCGGATGGTCGGTAGATATGCACGAAGTTGCCAGTACATCTTTGAAAATCCGTAACGCTTCATGCCCACCCAAACCTTTGGGCGTGATTGTCTGCCCTACTAATTTATTTAACTCTATAGGCGAGCGAGGGTGATCAAGTGGGGGATCTTTTCGCAAGCGCTCGAGACTGTACTCAAGTATTTCTTGCGCTAGAGAGTTAACCTCGTCATTGAATTCATGCACTGCAAAATTCTCTCACGAAAAATCCAAAAGTTACTTAACTCTCTGACTTCGCCTCGAAATAATCCTTGCGTTTTGCGCTCCGCACGATATTTCGAAGCATCGTTGGAAATACAAATGCATGGAAAGGTTTAACAAGATACCAATACAAAGTGCCACCTAGCCCACGTGGCAGAAAAATTGCTTCCTGGGTAATTTCAATTTGGTTTCCCTCTGGGATACGGCGGAGCCTAAATTCAAGCCATGCTTTCCCAGGGAGAATCATTTCAGCATAGAGTCGAAGGTGATCTTCGCGTTCGAGGGATTCAACGCGCCAAAAATCTAAGCTATCGCCAAGGCGTAAATGCTTTGGATCTCGTCGCCCCCGCCGCAAACCAACTCCACCAATTAATCGATCCAGTAATCCGCGCAAGAACCATAAGAAATCAGAGCCATACCACCCGGTATCACCACCGATTTCTTCAATCGTCTCCCATGCGCTGGCAAGGGATGCGTCGGTGCGCGCACTTCGCGAATCTTTATAGGTGACTTCACCGGCCCACGAGGGATCAGATTGCGCTTTCTGCCAAGGATGTGCCGGAAGCGTGGCATCAGACCAACGTGTTCTCACCTTATTTTCATTGACGCGAGCGAGCGCCAATTCCATTGCTTGCTCAACTCCCATTAATCCTTGTGGTGGTCGTGGAATAACTGCGTCAATACTCTTTTCTGGATCGGCTACGACTTCACTTATTAATGAATGCACTAACGGTCGAGCAAGAGCTGATGGCAATGGAGTTACTAAACCAATCCACAAACTAGCAAGTCGCGGAGTCAATACTGGAATTTTCACGATGATACGCTTTCGTAACCCAGAAACTTTGGCGAAAATTTGCATCATCTCGGAATATTTCATGACATCAGGTCCACCAATATCAAATACACCTGAAATTGGTCTTTCCAGCTGCGCAGCATTTACGAGGTACCAGAGGATGTCTCTAATTCCTATTGGATGAGTGAGGTTAGAAATCCATTTTGGTGTTGTCATGATTGGAAGACGATGAGTGAGATGTCGAACCATTTCAAATGAGGCGGAGCCGGCACCAATGATGATGCCTGCTCGTAACTCCATCGTCGGTACTCCAGTCGCTGCAAGTTCGGTTCCTACCTGAGCGCGCGATGCCAGATGTTGACTTGCTTTTTTGTCATTGGCGATTCCACCTAAATAGACAATCTGCTTTACATCAGCCTCTTTAGCGGCGCGAGCAAAGTTGGCAGCCATCTGCTGTTCAATCTCATCAAATTTCTTTCCCATATTTAACGAGTGAAGTAAGTAGAAGGCGGTGTGAATTCCCATAAGCGCTTTGCGAAGACTCTCAAAATCATTGGCATTTCCAACTGCCACATCAACCTTTGTGGACCATGGTTGGTCTTTGATTTTCCCTTTATCTCGGATAAAAATCCGCACTGGAATTTCTGCAGTGAGCAGGGATTCCACCAATCGCCCACCTACATAGCCAGTCGCGCCAGTAACAAGGACCTGCCGATGCGAACTCATACCTGAGACTCTAGACTTGACCTTTCACTTCCGCATGTGGAGGGTGAAAGAAACCCAGAGGGTTTAAGGAGAATCGGTGAAACGTCCGGCAGTAGTAATCCTTGGCGCAGGCTTTGGTGGCCTTACTGCTGCTCGTGCTCTGGCAAAGAAGGTCGATGTCACTTTGATTGACAGACATAATTATCAGACCTTTCTCCCTCTTCTCTATCAAGTGTCTACTGCGGGCCTCGCCGCAGATCACATCGCACATCCAGTTCGCGCTTCGCTACGTGGACTGCCGGTGCAATTTCGAATGGGTTCCCCAATTGCAATTAATCATGCTCAAAAAACTGTCATTCTCGATAGTGGCGAAGAATTTCCATTTGATCACTTAATTATTGCCTTGGGTTCAGCAACTTCAGATTTTGGAATCCCCGGAGTGAAAGAACACTCCCTAGGTATGAAAAGTATTCAGGAAGCGCTATTAATTCGTGGGGAAATAATGAGACGCTTCGAGGATCTCTGCCGTTTTTCAGATGAGACTCGACTAGGAATTTCAGTCGTGGGTGGTGGTCCGACTGGTGTTGAAATGGCAGGCGCTATTGCCGAGTTAATTCGCGGGCCGTTGAAAGGTGATCAAGCAGTGGCCGCCAGCCATATGGATATTCGAATTATTGAAGCAGGACCGCGCCTACTGCCATCTTTTAGTCAATCACTCTCTGACCGAACAGCGAAAGATTTGAAACGTTTGGGTGTAGAGGTAATTCTGAACAAATCGGTGAAATCTGTAGCACCACGTCACATTGAATTCACAAATGGCGAAGTGGTTGCATCAGAAATTTCAATTTGGGCGGCGGGCGTACAAGGTGAACCGACAATTGAAAAATTAAATCTCCCAATCTCCCGAAAGCGAATCGATTGCCTTGACACTCTCCAAGTAAAGAGCCATCCCAATATTTGGGCTATTGGCGATAATGCTGGCGTAGTTGATAAGAATGGAAATCTTTACCCGATGGTTGCACCTGTTGCGATGCAGCAAGCACGCCATGTTGCAAAGCAAATATTCGCACTCAGCGAAGGGCGCGCCCTGCAACCGTTCCGCTACAAAGATAAAGGTTCGATGGCCACGATTGGGCGCCATAAAGCTGTTGTTGAAGTGGGTCCAATTCGGATAGCAGGCATTCCGGCATGGTATGCCTGGCTCTGGTTACACCTTATTTACCTCCTCGGTGGGCGTAACAAAATTGGCACAATGGCTGATTGGACCTGGAATTATTTAACCTACGATCGCGGCAATCGCCACATCATGGATGGAAATTAGATTTTTGCAACAGCTTCGTTTAGTTGGTTTAAATGATCTTTCATATGGGTCCGCGTCTTCTTAATCAAGGCAATGATTGGGTATTCGCCTACAGCTGAATTTTTTCCTTTGCGTTCCCACTCGTCTGGAGTGAAATTACTCATAATGTTGTAGAAAGATTCACGTAGCGCTTGCACAAGAAGTAATGATTTTTCGACATCCCTTTTATCATATTTAAGTTTTACTGGGTAAACCTCTTCATCAAAGAAATCTGTCTGTGGAATTTCTTCGGTAAGAATCTTTAGATAACGAATATAGAAATTAGCTTCAGAATCCGCCAGGTGATGGATGATATTTGCTGGAGACCATTCATCATTTGATGGTGACTTATTTAATTTTTCGCTCGGAATAGCCTTGGCGGCAGCAATAAAATTATCTGTTACCTCTTTATATTCTTTTAACAACTCTGCTGACATAAGCGTTTTCGATCCCTCTCGCTGGCTACAGTTTCGAGCATAGCGTATCTAAATCTTTTGAATGGCGAGAGATTACTTCTGCGGCTACCTCTTCCAAAGCAGTTATCGTCTCTGGGCGGGCATCGTCAATAGCCGAGCGCATGCCTGACATAAGAGGTTGAATTCGGAAGTAATGGCCTTTGCGAAGAATGTGGCTAAGTTGCCAATCAATCGCATACCCCAGTGGCGGACTTCTTCATACTCAAGTTCACGAGCCACTGCTCCAGTACCAATTGAGATAATCGTCATTTCATCTTCGTCATAACCAATAGACATGGCATGTGCGAATGCGCACATCGTTGGATTATTTGCAAAGACAGCTCCATCGATGAAAGCTAATTTTTCTTCGCTCTCTATTTTTGCTGCTGGCTCGAAATAAGTTGGAGCTGCACTTGTTGCTCGAGCGACAAAGCGCATTAGGTAATCTTTTGCTGGATTTCTAACTGGCAAGTACCAACCAGGGGTCGTTGTCGATAGTGTGCGAGCTGAAGATATGTCGGACTACATGAGCGATCGGGGCTGGGCAATTCTCAACACCTTGACTGAGATTGCCAAAGAAGAAAACACCTCAATCGCCGCTGTTGCACTCGGCTGGTTACGAGCTCAGCCCGGAATTGTTACCCCAATTGCAAGCGCGCGAACCACGGAACAACTTGCCGAAATTCTTCCGGTAGTTGAACTATCGGCGCAGCAAGTCGCAAGCGTTAACGCGCTCTAATTACCTGCTCCTCATCTACCAACTAATGCGCTACTGGCACACTTAGATCTATGGCACGCTCTATTCGCTCTACGGAGTCAACACCAGAACGGATTGCTGCCGAGCATGCCGTTTTGGCCAGGCGGGTTGCGCGCATGACCGGAGAATTAACGACGGCAGCAACTAATCGCATGGAAGAAACCTTGCCCTGGTTTGTTGCTTTGCCTGCTAATGAACGAGCATCCGTAAGTTTGGTAGCTCAAAGTGGTATTACCAATTTCGTCGAATGGTTT
>RFXN01000141.1 GCA_009921625.1 Candidatus Fonsibacter lacus
GCCCAAAATTCGTCGATCTTTAAGTGAAGAATCTGAGATATCACCCACGCTTGAACCATCAACATAAACGTAGCCACAGGGTACTGCTCCAACAATTGATGCCTTGCGATTGACTAAGTCAACTACAACACCATCTTCGGCAAGCAATACATTCTCACTTCGTACGCCAGAAGAGCGCGCAATTGCACCGTTGGCGCGAAGGTGTCGCCACTCACCATGAATTGGCAACACATGAGTTGGCTTAACTATGTTGTAGCAATAAAGCAATTCACCAGCTGCTGCATGTCCTGATACATGGACAAGCGCATTGGATTTATGAACGACTTTTGCCCCACGCCTAGTGAGCTCATTAATCACTCGATACACCGCGTTTTCATTACCAGGAATCAACGAAGAGGCAAGGATGACTGTATCGCCATGACCAACTTTGATGTTGTGGTCGCCATATGCCATTCTCGAAAGAGCTGCCAATGGCTCCCCTTGCGAACCAGTGCAAACTAAAACAACGTTCTCACCCAGAGCATCAATATCTTTACTCTCCACAATTAACGATGGTGGTACATGTAAATAACCTAGCTCTTCTGCCACCCGCATGTTGCGCACCATGGAGCGGCCAATAAATGCCACTTTCCGATTGTGATTCATCGCAGTATCGATTACTTGTTGAATTCGATGTATATGTGATGCAAAAGATGCCACGATGATGCGTCGATTCGTTCCCGCAAAGATCCGATCTAGCACCGGCAAGATTTCCGCTTCGCTCGTCACAAAACCAGGAACATCTGCATTTGTGGAATCAACCATGAATAGGTCTACGCCCTCTTGTCCCAGCCTTGCAAAGGTTCGTAAATCAGTTAATTTTCCATCAAGTGGTAATTGATCCATTTTGAAGTCCCCAGTATGCAAGACCGTGCCTGCCTTGGTATGGACAGCAACGGCGAGTGAATCTGGAATGGAGTGATTTACTGCAACAAATTCACACTCGAAATCGCCGAGTTTTACGCGCTGCCCCGCTGTGACCTCTTGGGTAAGTGGAGTAATTCGATGTTCTTTCAATTTCTCGGTGATAAAAGCAAGAGTTAATTTTGAGCCAATGATTCGGATATCGCTGCGTTCACGGAGTAGGTAAGGAACTGCACCAATGTGATCTTCATGTCCGTGGGTAAGAATTACCGCTTCAATGTCATCAAGTCGCCCTCTGATATAAGAAAAATCTGGAAGAATTAAATCAATGCCAGGTTGATTATCCTCAGGAAAGAGCACGCCAACATCAACAATTAAAAGTTTCCCATTACACTCAAAGACGGTCATATTTCGACCAATCTCACCTAGCCCACCTAAAGCAACAATTCGTAATCCATCTTTAACTAACTCAGGAGGCAGCGAGTACTCAGGGTGTGCGTGGGTCATCAATTATTTCTGGCTTTCATTGTGGGGGGCTTTCATTTGAGAATTACGCGGCCATCTTCAAGATCGCGACGTAACTGCGCAATCTGATCTGGCGTTGCATCAACCAGAGGAAGACGAACATATCCTCCAGGAAGTCCCATTAACGTCAGCGCAGCCTTGGTGAGAATCGCGCCTTGAGTGCGGAATGTTCCGGTGAAGACCGGGAGAAGTTCTTGATGAATCGACAACGCTTGCGCACTATTACCTGCAAGCCAACTATCGAGCATTTGACGAAGTCTGGCGCCAACGGTGTGGCCGCAGACAGAGACAAAACCAACAGCACCAACTGATAGCAACGGAAGATTTAAAATGTCGTCGCCAGAGTAAACCGGAATCCCGCTTCGTTTAATAACCCAGGAAGTTTCCGCCACATTTCCCTTTGCATCTTTAAGCGCGACAATTCGAGGATGCTCGAAGAGTTTCACAATCGTATCGCTTTCAATAGCGATACCAGTGCGATGTGGAATGTCATACATCATGACAGGAAGATCCGTTGCATCGGCAATTGCTGTAAAGTGCGCCGCAACACCACTTTGTGGTGGCTTGTTGTAATAGGGAGTGACAACAAGTAAGCCATCAGCGCCTGCTGCCTGCGCCTCTTTACCTTGAATAACGCTATGGGAAGTCTCGTTATTTCCCGCACCTGCAATGACATGAATTTTTGGACCCACTACCCGCTTCACAACTTTGATGATTTCCACTTTCTCTTCATCACTCGTTGTTGGGGCTTCACCTGTTGTGCCGTTAACGACTATTCCATCATGACCCATTGCCACGAGATGAGCAGCAATTTTCTCGACGCCAGCCCAATCAATCTGTAACTCCTTACTAAAAGGAGTGACCATGGCGGTGATGAGCCGACCAAATGGGGGCGTGATTTCCATGGTGGCAAGGCTACCGCGACTGCTGGCCTGGGCGAGC
>RFXN01000142.1 GCA_009921625.1 Candidatus Fonsibacter lacus
GGCTGGGATATCCCCAAGATTTATTGGAATGTAATGCCTCGGTCAGTGGTACAAAAAGGTATGGATGCGATGCGCGAGATTGGTTCAGACTTCTTTGGCGCTGAGTCGATTGATGATATTCCTTTTGTCAAAGACGACTCATTTGTGCATGCAGTAATCGATGGAAATAAATATGTTGAATTGAAGAAAGATGCAATGAAAGCTCATCGCACTCAGATTGCACTTGATGGACCCTTCTTTGCGCTCTCCAATCTATTGGGTATGCAGGTCTTTGGATATGAGTATTACACCCGGGTCAAAGGTGGATCTGGCTCTGACGTGAATGAAGAGGGGCATGAGCGCGATCTCTTCTCCGGAATAACCCTCTGAGATGACAGCGGGAAAAACGAGAAAAACGAGCAGAACGAGCAGAACGAGCAGAACATGAAACGCGCACTCGAGAATATTTTTGGCATTGTAGTTGGCATAATCGTTGGCGGGTTTGGCGTCTTAGTTCATAACTTCGCTCTGGGCTATCTTCCAGTTGGCCTACTCCTTGGACTGATTGGCGGATTCTCTGCCTCGAAAATTTTGGGGGAGCGCTTTGGTCGGCGCGCCATAAGGTTCTGGTTCCTGGTGGGCTGGACTCTGGTCACCCTTAGAGGCGCGACTTTTGGTAATGGTGATGAATTGCTCATCATGTCCAATGGTTCTGGCAATACATTTCTAGCCTTAGGGTTTCTACTCATGTTGGTCAGTATTTGGTCGAGACTCTAGTGAGAATATGAAAAAGTCAGATCGCAATCTCGTGATTGGGCTATCAGTGTTTTTTACGATCTGCCTTATCTGGAGTGGTCTATGGATTGCTGTGGGTTCAAAGATCCCACCAAGGACCACACTTCTTGGCGTGGACATTTCTCGAATTACCAAAGAAGACGCAGTAGCTAAAGTTAGCAAAGAACGAAGTTCATTATTCACAGGGGACCTTACTCTTCTCATAGATCAGAGGGAATATAAACTTCCGATAAAAACAAGCGGATTGAAGATCGATTTACAGCACTCTATCGATCAAATAGCGCCAAGAACATGGAATCCACTAGAACTCTTCCCGCTCTTATTTTCTGTCAAAAATATCGAGCCAGTGATTACAACGGATAAAGATATGTTCAACGGCGGATTTCGCAGTATCGAAGAGCTTGTCTATGTTCCACCGAGAAATGCGGACATCAGTTACGAGGGTCTAACGCCAAAACTCATTAAGGCGCGCGCTGGTAAATTTATTAATCCACAAGTAGCGCTTTCGACTATTTCTCAGTCATGGTTACGAAGTGACTCAATCAAACTTTCACTTGCTACTCAAGAGGCAAAAATCACCGATGAAGACGCGATGAAATTACTTTCATTTGCTGAAAAAGCGACCTCTGAACCAGTGGTTATCACATTAAATGGGGCAAAACCAATAAAGATTTCGCTTGAGCCGCGCATTATTTCTCAGGCGTTGACTTTCATCCCAGCAAGTACGGGGGAGCTAAAGCCAAAGTGGCTCAAAGCAACTTTCATCAATTTAGTGGGTAGACAGTGGAGCGCGAATGTTGTCGAGCCCGTAAACGCATCATTTGCAATGGTGGATGGCGCACCGCGCGTACAACCTTCTAGAGATGGACTTGATGTACCAGAAGATAAATTAGACAGAGCAATTATTGAAGCGCTTGATAAAAGTGGCGATGCGCGCCAAGTGGTAGTGACGCCAGAACCGGTGGCGGCAAAAATCACTACTGAGATGGCCGGTGGTCTCGGAATTAAAGAGAGCATTGGGTCATTCACAACTTATTTTCCTTATGCGGAGTACCGAGTAACAAACATTCATCGCGCTGCACGTTGGATGGATGGTGTAATCGTCCAACCTGGTGAAGTTTTTAGTTATAACAAAGCTGTTGGAGAACGGACCGAAGCGCGCGGTTTTGTTCCTGGAATCATGATAGATAAAGGAATCTTTAAGAAAGATTGGGGCGGAGGCGTCTCTCAAGTTGCTACGACAACTTGGAATGCCGCTTGGTTTAGTGGACTAGAGCTAGTTCAGCATAAACCGCATAGTTTTTATATCTCCCGGTATCCACCAGGTCGTGAATCAACTGTTGCGTGGCCAAATGTTGATGTGAAGTTTCGAAACAATTCAGGCCACCCAATTTTTGTGGATACTTCGTACACCAATAAATCTGTCACTGTGACAATTTATGGGACAAAGTTTGTTGAGGTGGATACCGAGACTGGGCCACGAGTAAATCAGGTCCCCTTTAAGGTCTTAGAGAGCGATGCAAAAGAGTGCATCTTTCAACAGGGCGTGCCCGGATTCACTATTGA
>RFXN01000143.1 GCA_009921625.1 Candidatus Fonsibacter lacus
GTGGATGATTAGGTCGACGATCTCCCGGAACGTTGGTAGTCGATCCTCATCCTCTGACGCGACCGAAGCCTCGACCATGGGTTGATCCGGGGCCTTGGACATGGTAGTGGACCCGTCATCCTTGGATCCCGGAGCAGGCGCAGATACGGTTGTCGACATTTCAGCCTCCCGAACCGCTTCGCGCGATTCGAACATTCCGCTTATTGAACCACGATATCCCAATAATCGGTAGTCCACATACCGCCCACGCGACCGCAAGGGCGGCAAACGGAAGGGCCTGATGCGCATACCGGCCCGGAAAGACCCATGGATTTGGCACGCCGGCCATGAACGCGTAGAACGGAAGAAGCGTCATCGCAATTCCCCACGGAATGATCCATCTTCCCGAAACCACTGAAAAGCCAAGTCCAACCCAGAACAGCACAAGCAACACCGGTTGATCCGCAAAAAGGATTTCCCGGAAGATTCTCTCAAAACCGGCAATTGAGTACTGAAGAAACTGCGTCGGCGTGTGGTAGCCAAAGAAGTACGTTATCGGTGAGATCAGCGGGCCTGCTGCCCAATTCGCAGCATATTCGGCCGCCGACGGAAAGCCCACGTCACAAGGACGAGCCCCAGAATGAAGCAGGTGACCAGTTCCTCGCGCAGCCCTTTTACAGCGTTCGCGATTAACGGTTGATTTGTAGAAATTACTATACCTCCAATAACACCACAGAAAAAATTAATTCTTAGCGCTCCGATTAAAACGGTCAGGAATGCCACCGTACAACTACAAATAATTGATACAAGTCTTATATGAAATGCAGATAATCCAAATATAGACCCAAACCAGTGAACGACTGCTGGCCAGAGTGGCTCACGGCCGTTGTGTCCACCCAGATAGAACACTGCCGTAGAACTTGCTCTACGATCATAACCGGAGTCTCCAAGCTCTCTCAGAAACGCTGTTCTAGAGAGAGTTGAGAAATTGAACTCTTTTTGAGAAAACTCGCGCGCAATTTCTAAATAACCTTGAGCATCTGGCAACAAAAATTCATATCTCACCCGAGTCAGCTCTTCCCAACGAAAAACTAGTGAAATAATGGATATAATCACTGCGAACAGCAATGTCGTTGCTCGCTTCTGTTCCACCCACTCTTTTACATAGTATTTTTTAAATATTAATATGAAAATAGCAATTAAGATAGTACTGAGCAAGATACAATATTTACTTAATTGACTATTTAAAGTTTTATTTAACTCTACATACGGTGTTGCAGAATACCATACAAAATAACTTACTATTTTGTTAGTAACCATATATATTACTATGATAATAGTAATTGCTAATATAGTTGCCCAAGACGCGGACACGTGCCTTGAAAACCAGTAACGCAAAGCACAATATATGGACGCACTCAGAACCGCTGCGGTCGGGACGATTGGGAAGTCCGGATGGGGTGCAGTAGACGGATCTACTACTACACTGACGACCAACAGCGGAAGCACGAGAACCGGGTCACTAGTGGGGTTCTCAGCTCGGAACCTCAATAAGTATGATGAAGACGCTCCAAGAAATGATGACAAATCTATAGTTTCATTACCAACTACCTCTCCAAGAGAGCGGTCGGTAAAGACCTGCTCGAATGTTGCTCCTTGATCGGTTGATATCTCTAGTGCATTAGGAAACACCGCTTCTAGTATTGAACCTTCTATTTCATTCTTGGCAAGAAACCGCTTATTATAAAAATTTGCTTTCAAAAGTACGATGGACTGTGGTGGTCGATCAAGCGAGAAAGTGACATCACCAGCCACTCCAGGACTTAGCATTAGTCCACGCTCGCCGAGTTGATATCCGGTAAATTTAACAATTTTTGATTTACTAATTGAGTAATTAAAAAAAGAACTATAAAAATTGTACTTTTGCGAATCGCGCGAGTCTTCTTTGAACCACCCCTGCATGGCATCCGGGTAGAACAGCCCCGCAACGGTTGCCACCATGACCATTGACGACATTAATGGTGCGCGACTGATAACTGATCGTTCGAGTGACCTCGAACGGCGGGAAAACCTATATTGCAAGAGGCCTAGCAAGCTGGTCCGCCTCCTGTCAATAATCAGAGTGGTACAACAAATAAATGCCAGCACGAATGCCCGAGGTGTGTCAGGGTGCAGCATGATTTGAATGCACAAGAACACAGCCGGACGCACTATCTGGGTTGCCGTGACCGTTCCGACATTCAAGACGACTGCGAGGATGCTAGCCGCGAGCGCAAGCGCCACAGCAATCTGCCGCCACCATCGCGACGGAAGCGAGTGCACCCACGCCCACGCCCGTCCGGTGGATGCAGTATTGACAA
>RFXN01000144.1 GCA_009921625.1 Candidatus Fonsibacter lacus
CAATGAAGTAGCGCCACGCCGCGATTTCATTGGCACCAACCAGATTGATTTAGAACGCATCGATCTCTAATGGTTACCACCGAGCGCCACTCGCAGCAGGGTAAAACGCTGCGCAAGTTGGCGGGTGCGCAAACTCTCTCCGGGCTTGGCGTGACCGGAACGTTCGCTGCGGGCTCACTATTAGTTGTTCAAATTTCAGGTTCAGAAGCGCTCGCTGGTCTAGTGCAGACCTCCACTGTTGTTGGTGCAGCACTTCTTGCGTTACCACTTGCAAATTGGACGGATAAAGGTGGGCGGCGTCGTTCACTTGGTTTCGGATATTTTCTTGGCGCCCTCGGTGCCACGATGGCATTTCTTGGTGGCGTGAATCGAATCTTCCCACTAATACTTATAGGCGCAGCGATGATTGGTGGCGCTTCGGCAGCCGGCTATCAAGCACGTTTTGCTGCTGTTGATCTTGCTACCAGCGAACATCGCGCAAGTGATCTCTCTAAAGTTGTTTGGGCATCAACAGTTGGATCTGTTCTTGGCCCAAACTTGATGGAGCCTGCCGGGGAGATGGCAGTTGCCATTGGCCTTCCGAAATTAGTGGGGCCATACATCGTCGCGATTGTGATGCTTTTTTCAGCGGCGACCTTAATCACATTGTTATTGAAGCCCGATCCATTTCTCTTAGCGCGCGAGGAGCGAGGCGAGGTCTATAAGAGAGAGAAGAGAGCTTTTAGAAAAGCTTTCACCACCATTCGCTCGATTCCTCAAGCGTGGCTTGCGCTCCATGCAATTGTGATTGGGCATATCACGATGGTCACCATCATGGTGATGACTCCCGTGCACATGGCACACGTTGATGTCTCACTTCGATTAATTGGATTGGTAATTAGCGTCCATGTATTAGGGATGTATGCGCTCTCACCTGTGGTGGGAAAGATTGTTGATCGGATTGGACGACTTAAGACGATTATGCTCGGCGTCCTAATTCTTCTCGCGAGCGCGGTTATCTCTGGTTTGGCTTACGCAGATGCCGTGGTGCAATTGGGAATCGGATTATTTCTCCTTGGCCTTGGTTGGTCGTGCACGCTGATTGCCGGCTCTACCCTGTTAGCGGAATCCCTTCCCGATGAGATCAAAGCATCAGGGCAGGGGTTATCTGATCTTTCCATGAATGGTGGCGGCGCAATTGGCGGAGCGCTCGCTGGATTGGTGATTGCATTCTCCAGTTATGGCTGGCTCTGCGCCATCATGGCGCTGCCGGTGCTCTACCTCGGCGCTAAAGCGTGGTCGTTACGACTTAAATAAGAATGTTCGCCGCGGAGTTGCAAACTTTTTACCCTCTTCTTTAAGTTCCAATGAAACTTGTATCCGAATTTTTCCATCATCTTTGAGAAGAGCAGTCAGTTCAGCAATCGTTTTCTTCAACTCTTTCTCTTCGGTATCAAGTTCTAATTTTGAGAACTTGGTAAGGCGACGGAGCGGCATTTCGAGGATGTAATTCGATTGAATCTCGGAGAGTTTAAAGGTGCTCATCAAGCCCTTTCGCGCAGCTTCCGTATCATCGCTCGCTCTAATTAATTTAATGACCTTATCGATATCGATAATTGCTTTGAGTAAACCTTCAACGATATGCAGGCGATCTTTCGCCTTTTCGCGACGGAACTTTGATCGGCGAGTAACGACGGTAATCCGGTGATCGATATACACCTGTAGAAGTTCTTTAAGGGAGAGCGTCTTGGGTTGTCCATTAACGAGCGCAACTGCATTGATGGAGAAGGACTCTTCCATCGGAGTGAGGCGGTAGAGATCGGCGAGAATTTCTTCGGGGTCATACCCAGTCTTTGCTTCAACGACAATCTTTGTGCCATTTTTTCCATCAGAGAGATCGATGATGTCTGAGATTCCCTGAATCTTCTTTGCTTTGACAAGGTCAGCAATCTTTTCGACAACTTTCTCTGGCCCCACATTGAAGGGGAGTTCAGTGATCACAATGCCTTGCTTGCGGGCCGAGACTTTGTCCACAAATGCCGTCGCTTGTACTTTAAATGCACCCCTACCTGTTTCGTACGCCTCAACAATTCCATCGGTATCGACAATTTTTCCACCCGTTGGAAAGTCGGGACCCGGGAGATGTTTCATCAAAGCTTTTAGCGTTGCATTGGGATTATCAATTAAGTGACAGGTTGCAGCGACAACTTCACCCACATTATGTGGCGCCATATTCGTTGCCATGCCAACCGCAATACCCGTTGCGCCATTGATCAATAAGTTAGGGAGCGCAGCGGGAAGTACTCGAGGTTCTTTCATCTGCCCGTCGTAATTGGAGGCAAAGTCGACGGTATCTTCAT
>RFXN01000145.1 GCA_009921625.1 Candidatus Fonsibacter lacus
AGCAGCTGATCCAGAATTAGAAATCTTCACCTGGTGGGCTGCCGGTGGAGAGGCTGCAGGCCTTGCAGGAATGCAAGCTGAGTTCGAGAAGAACAACCCAGATACCAAGTACATCAACGCAGCGATCTCTGGTGGTGCCGGCGTTAACGCCAAGGCAGTTCTCACCAGCCGTCTCGATGCAAACGATCCACCAGACTCCTTCCAAGCACACGCTGGTATGGAGCTCGATGGTTATGTAAAGACTGGCAAGCTTGAAGATCTCACCTTCCTCTACAAGGAGCAAGGTTGGGACACAATCTTCCCATCTGACCTTATTAAGACTCTTACCGTTGACGGAAAGATCTACTCAGTTCCAGTAAACATCCACCGTGCAAACGTTCTCTGGTGGAATCCTGCAACTGCAGAGAAGGCTGGCATTACTGCCGCTCCAACAACGCTCGATGAGTTCTTTGCTGATCTCGAGAAGTTCAAGAAGATTGGTATTCCAGGACTAGCACTTGCTGGTAAGGGTGACTGGGCGATTGCTCACCTCCTCGACTGGATGCTTCTTGCATCACTCGGTCCAGATGCATTCGAAGGTCTCTTCAAGGGCACCACTTCCTGGACTGGTCCAGAGGTAGAGGCTGCTCTTAAGAACTTCCAAAAGGCTCTCTCTTATGGAAATAAGGGCGCAGGTAACCTCGACTGGCCAGATGCTGGCAAGCTCGTTACCTCCGGTAAAGCTGGCTTCTTCATCATGGGCGACTGGGCATCAGCTCAGTGGCAAGCAGATGGTTTGAAGCTTGGAACCGACTACACCTGGGCACCAGCTCCAGGAACTGTTGGCGTCTACCAATGGCTATCAGACTCATTCACCCTTCCTGTTGGTGCGAAGCACCGCAATGCAGGAATTGCGTGGTTGACCGTCTGCGGTTCAAAGGCTGGACAAGATGCCTTCAATCCAAAGAAGGGTTCCATCTCAGCTCGTACCGACTCAGATGCATCCCTCTATGACGATTACCTCAAGGCAGCTATGGAGCAGTGGAAGACAGACCGCCTCGTCGGTTCAACTGTCCACGGCGTCAATGGCAATAACGCTTTGATGGCTGCATACAACGCAGCAGTTGGTAAGTACTTCAGCGGTGGCGCAAAAGATAACAAGGGCCTCGCTGCAGATCTCCAAGCTGCATACGATGCAGGACAGGCTTAATTCACGTTAAGCGATAAGTAATCAGTAAGTAATACTGAATCTGGTGGGCGGGCGACTGCTCACCAGATTCTTTATTTAAATTGAAGGGATATATTTAGAAGATGGCGCTCCAAACAAATAAGCGTTTCTCCACCTGGATTGGTGGTTTCTTATTTGTATTGCCTTCAATTGTGGCAGTGGCAATTTTTGTCTACGGCATGATCGCCTGGACGGTCAGAATTTCGCTGACAAATCGAATCAGCGCCTCTATTAAAGAACCAAAATTTGTTGGGCTTCAGAATTACCGTGATTTGCTCACCGATTCTCGTTTTACCCATGCATTTGAAAACCTTCTGAAATTTACCGTGGTCTTTATCGTTGGCACCACTATCGCCGGTTTCATCATGGCGCTCCTTTTAGAAAAAGGAATTAAGGGCGAAGGCTTCTTCCGCTCCTTCTATCTCTATCCACTCGCGATTTCATTTATCGCCATGGGAACAGTCTGGAACTGGCTTCTTAACTCCAATGTCGATGCCGATGCCGGTGGATTAAATCTTTTATTGCAGAAAGTTGGCCTAGGTTTCTTACAGAACCCTTGGTATCTATCAGAGAGTGGCGCTGCTTATGCGCTCGCACTCCCGGCAATCTGGCAGATGGCCGGTTATGTACTTGCCCTCTTCCTCGCAGGGTTCCGCGGCATTCCCGATGACCTTCGCGAAGCTGCACGAGTTGATGGCGCCTCCGAGGCAAAGATTTATCGGTTAGTACTTTTGCCACAATTAACGCCAACGCTCTTTACCGTCCTTATTATCTTGGGCCACGTTTCGATGAAGATCTTTGATTTAGTAATCGGTATCAATGGCAAGTCCTATGTCACCCAAGTTGTCGCCGTGTATATGTGGGAAGCAACCTTTGATCAACGAAATTATGCAAAAGGCACAGCGATCGCCATGGTGCTTTTAATCATGATTGCGTTGATTATCGTGCCTTACCTCCGGTGGGTAGTTAAGCAAGAGGAGGGGCGATAAATGAGCGCTGAGTTAATCGAGAAGAAACAAGCTCCCGTGCATAACAAACGTAAACGAACAGGCAAAGAGCAGTTCTGGCTG
>RFXN01000146.1 GCA_009921625.1 Candidatus Fonsibacter lacus
CGATGAGCGCGCTCATCGATGGCGGTGTCCGTTTTGCACCCCGAGCAAATGTGGTTAACCGCGATAGGAGCAGCAGTGAGATGCAGTAGCTGATGACATCAACGAGATATCCCGTTCCTACACCCCAGTGACGATTTGGGGGATTGCTGCGTTATAGCTCGGACTGGTGATGCCGTTAACTGCCGAGAAGGCAGCGGCGACGAGGTAACAGACCCAGAGCTGCGGGTGGGGTAGGTGGGTATTAATAAGTAGTAAGAGGGAGAGGGCGAAGGCAGAGAGTTCGCCGATGATGATCATCTTCTTCCGGTCGAGTGCATCGGCGAGGACGCCGCCGTAGAGACCGAAGATGATGAGCGGGATGAGTTCGGCGGCGCCCATCAACCCCACTGCTAAGTAGGAGTTGGTTAACTCTTTTATTTGGAAGGGGAGGGCGACATAGGTGATCATCGAGCCCATCCGTGAGATCAGACCGGAGTAAAAGAGCGTCGCGAGGTTTTTATTACTTATTAATAGGGAGAGGTCGATAGCCGAAGATTTGAGTTGGCCTTTGATGGAGGCGAGCAGGGATGGTTTCGCTGGGGCGTGCGGGCTACTCGGCTCGGATTCGGACATTTGCGTGAGTCTAACAACTCAAGGTCCCAAAAAAGTGAATTAGAGCCAACCAGATTTCTTAAATCGACGGTACAAAAGAGCGGAGAAGGTGATGAGCGAGATGAGCACTACCGGATAGCTAAATTTCCAGTGGAGTTCTGGCATGTATTGAAAGTTCATCCCATAAATTCCAGCAATCATCGTTGGAGCGGCGGCGAGAGCCACCCAAGCAGAGATCATCCGCACATCGGTGTTTTGTTGAAGTTGTACTTGGGCAAGGTCGGCTTGGAGGGCAGCGGTGAGTAGTGAATCCATGCCGGTAGCGTGTTCACACGCTCGTATCAATTGGTCCATTACATCGCGAAAATAGGGCTTTAGTGATTCGGGAATCTCATGGCGCCCTTCCGCTGTTAATCGTTGAATAACTTCACGTTTGAGAGAGTAGATCTCTCGCGAAAGTGAGTTTCGTTTTGTTGAGAATACCGAACTTTCAATATGGACTACATCTTGCTCTAATTCACCGGCAATTTTTGAATAGTCAGTTATTACTTTCTCGAGCACCGCTTGCAGTACTGCCATGGGACCAAGAGCGAGAAACTCTGGTCGCATCTCCAAATCATGACGAACTGTAATGAGTGGAACACCCGAGCCATGACGGACGATAATGATAAATTTTCTATGGATGAAGCAGATTAATTCACCCGTTGAAATGGCGCTCGTACTATCATCATAAAAAACGGTACGAATCACAAAAGTAGTGATATCTGCAAAATCTTCGATCTTGGCTCGTTGTTGGGCAGCCACTGCATCCTCGATTGCTGTTTGATGCAATTCAAATCCGCCAAGCACATTCTGTAACTCTTCTACACTTGGTTCTGCTAGACCAATCCACGCAAAACCCTCGCCCTGCTCTACATAATCATGGAGCTCTTCAATGGACTTGACATCATTGGTTCGAACTCCATGGAGATAATGTGCAAAATCAACAATCATATGTGGCACCTCTCTGAGTGACTCATGCTTGAGGCTACGTTAAAAACGAGGCTACTTATTCGAAGTCGCCGCCACGTCCTTTGTGTCGCGGGTGGCGGGTGAGGTGAAAGTCTTTTCGAACTCTCTTCTTAAATTTCTTCCATTTGAGCAGTAGTCGGGCCAACCAGGTCACACCAGCGCACCTCGCATCGAGACTGCCTCTGCAACGCGCCCAACCGCGACGATCATGGCTGCAGTCCGGAGATTGACTCCATACTTTTTCGCTGTTTTGTTTACCGTTGAAAATGATTGCGCCATCCGAGAATCAAGTTCATCGCGGAATTTTTCGATTGGCCAACTAAACTCCTGAATATTCTGAGTCCATTCGAAATAAGAGCCCATAACGCCACCGGCGTTTGCCAAAATATCAGGGACGATTACTACGCCACTATCTGATAACAATTTATCGGCTTCGATTGTTGTGGGTTGGTTTGCTGCCTCAACTAACATTTCACAACGGAGATCACCTGCGTTTTTTTCGTTGATAACCCCTCCAAGGGCTGCTGGGATGAGCACATCACATTTAAGTCGAAGTAGTTCCGCGGGGTCTATCTCTTCACCCGGAAATTGGTTGGGAGTTAAGGACATTAACTCGGCGACGTTAAAACCTGATTTATTGTATTTAGCGCCATTGACGTCAGAG
>RFXN01000147.1 GCA_009921625.1 Candidatus Fonsibacter lacus
AAATACTTGAAGTAATCCGATTGCAATAAGAAATAGGCCACCAATAATTGAAATTAGCTGGCCCCTTTGAATTAGATGGCGACGAAACTTGGTAGAGCGCTCTAGAAAGAGTGCAAAGAAAATAAATGGGGCGCCAAGGCCAATGCAATAAATGAGGGAGAGAATTGCTCCACGCACAGCACTTGCCTCAATTAAAGCCAGGGTCTGAACAGCGCCAAGGGTTGGGCCAATACATGGAGTCCAACCAAGTCCAAACATAAACCCAAGAATTGGCGCACTTGTTAACCCTGTTGAGGCAACAAAAGGAAATTTAAAGGATCTGTAGAACTTCTCTGAAAATAGAAAGATTAATCCAAAGAAGATTGTTAAGACTCCAAGTAGGCGGGTTAGACTTGAGGCTCTATTCACTATTGCATCACCTAGCGCGCCAAAAGCTACGCCATAGCTCATAAATAGAAATGCAAATCCAAGAACAAATAAGGATGACCCTAGAAGGAGTCGACCTTTAGATGCAAAAGCTCCTGAGACATAACCTAGATAACCAGGAACTAGTGGTAAAACACATGGAGAAGCAAAAGAAATTAACCCTGCAATCAGCGCCACTAGGCTCGCCGCTAGAAGACTTCCGTCAAAGACTTGATTAACTAGAAATTCGCTCATAAGCTTGATAATAGATTAATACTGGGAGTTTTGACCCAATTAATCAAAATACTAAACTGGTACTGATAGACAATCTGACTCGAAAGGCTACGCTATCCACATTAAAGGATGGTTTCTAAATGCAACTTTCTGAGAAGTTCATGAATGAGATTAGGCCCATGATTGGCCTCCCCATGACCAGACTTGGAAGGAATTTTGATGGAGGTTATGTTCTTCCACTACTTGCACTGGACAATTGTGACTCACTTGTATCTTTGGGATACGGCTATGACAGCTCTTTTGAAAGCGATTTTTTGTCTCTGTCATCCGCAAAAAGAGTTTTTTTGTACGATTCGAGTATAAACCTAACTGTAGTCATAGGGCAATTATTTGAAAGTCTAAAGTTCTTTCCTAAGGGGCGGAAGCGATATTTTGTACTTAGAGTGAAACAATTAATCAAATATCTCCTACTAAGACTGAATCCAAGAATCAGGTATACAAATACTTTTATAGGTAAATTTACTGGAAGTAAGTCATTAAGTTACTCTCAGCTATTGAAAGCGCATTCTGAATCTAATGTAATTCTAAAAATGGATATAGAAGGGGCCGAGTATCAATGCTTTGAATCACCAGTTGATTTCAAGAGTTATGTGAAGTGTATGGTAATTGAGTTTCATGACTTGAAGGAAAAAGAGTCTGAATTTATTAGAATAATTAAAGAACTTAAATCCAATTTTACTTTAGTGAATACTCACATCAATAATTTTGCCCCAGTAGTAGACCAAATACCCACAGTAATCGAACTAAGTTTTATCCAATCTTCGTTGGTATCTGAAAAACAACTTTCGCCTGCCCTAAAAGTCCCGAGTTTATTTGATTTTCCGAACAACATGTATAAAGCTGAAATTTCCTACGATTACCCTAGAGTGTAACTTGTATCCCTGAGTACCCTATCTATTAACGCTGACAATGATGAATAGGTTAATTCGCCACTAATTCTTGCAGCAACACGAGACTTGCTATCAATGATTAGCGTTGTTGGAATGGCATTTGGGATTAACTGCCCATGAAGTTGAAGCAAGATAGTATCATCAGTGAGCGAGGGATAGGTAATGCCAAATCGATCAACAAATGATTGCGCAGCAACTTTCGTGTCCCTAGTTAGAATTCCTAAGAATTGGACCTCTGAATAGGCAAGTGATAATTCTTGCAAAGCACCTGCCTCTGCTCGACAGGGAGAGCACCAAGAAGCCCAAACATTAACAACCAATAGCTTTCCCGGTTCTGATCTAAAACTTCCACCACTTAGAGTTGGACCAGAGATATTTGGAGCTTCTTTTCTCTTATCTGGCGAGATATATGTGGCAACACCGTTTCCTGAAATAAATGCCTGTTCATCACCGCTAGTAACTCCATTACTTGAACACGCCATTAGCAGTGGAACAAGAAGTAGAATTAAAAGTTTTCTCATTATTTATTTTCTGGAAGTAGATGCCTTGCAGGTTCACTATAGGTAAGACCTAGAACTTTTCCATTCTTATCAAAGTGAATACTTGTCACTGAGGCGAGTGTGCATTGACGCTTTCTTGGATCATGAAGAAAAGATCTTCCC
>RFXN01000148.1 GCA_009921625.1 Candidatus Fonsibacter lacus
AAACTCCTGCAGAGTATCAGGTTATCAAGAGTAACGCGTACTCTTGAGACATTGCCAATTAGTTACAGCTTCACAATCTCCCACCGAGGAGGTGATTTGAAATTTATCGTTCTTTGGAAAGCCATGCACTTATTCGCCTGCGGCGATCGCTAATACTGGTTGCAATAAGTTATGGATATTTTTTAGTTGCATTTGGAATTTCACGCAGATCGGAAACTATTCCAACTTTTACAGAATTACTAGCAATCTTTGCCGGAATTATTTCACTTGTTGGATTTTATTTCTCAAGAAAAATTTATGGTCTTTGGATTATGATCTCGGGATTAACTCTGTATTTCATCTACGTAGTTTTTGATCCACAAGTAGAAGAGCCTTGGATGCAATTAAGTGTGCTCTGCGCTATCGTTTCAATATCTGTTGCTTATATGAGTAACCAGGAACGTTACTGGAAAAACGTATTCTTAATATCCGTCATAGCACTCTTCAATTTCTGGTCTTATTTTACTGGCGCTAATAGCTTGCTTGCCTCGGGCAGCTTTTTAGGGAGAGGTTCAATTAGTAGTTTCATGGTTTTTACGACTGGAATTTTTGTCGTTATTGGTTGGCGGAAAATGCTTGCTAATGCCGAAACTTCAGATCAAAGAGTTCAAACACTCATGGAAAAGTTAGACAAATTGCAAAAGTCACAAGAGAAGCAGAAAAATTGGCACCATTTAGTTGTAAGGATTCATGAAACTACATTAAATACACTTCGATCCCTTATAGCGATGCGAGAAGTTGAAATTGAGACCCTTAAAGACGAGCTTAAAGCTTCTGTGAAGAAAAATCAATCTTCAATCTCAAGGGCTCAAGAAACTCGAGCAGGTTCTGTGATTAGTGCTATCCGCTCAGGAATTGATTCAGCAAATTTTGAAAAGAAAATTAAAATAATTTCTAAAGGTGTAAACCTCCACTTAGAGAGCGATGTTTTCGATGCGGTTGAGAGAATTGTTCGCGAATCGCTCAGAAATGCAACGACACATGGGAACGCTGATTTTGTCGAAGTTCACTGGCGAACCGTTTCAGAGCCTCAAGGGACTATTGGTGAGAGAGAACGAGGTATTCTTTTTCTTGAAATTTCAGATGATGGTGAATCACGTACACAACTGACGCAAGTTGGAATCGGCACCCATTTAGTGATGGCCAGTTCAGTTGAGCAACTTGGTGGTAAATTTGAATTAATTGAAGCTTCTGAAAGAGGGCGCGTCATTCGCGTCGAGCTACCTACCTCCGTTAGCACTAATAGATTTGAGTTTGAACTAGTAAAGCCAACGAGTGCAATAGAGCTGGGTAAGTACATGGCGCTACTCACGCTATTTGGCCCGGCAATGACCGGAATCATCTTTTTCCCGTTGCTGGGAATTTGGTGGGAAGGTCAACTTCTCACCCAAATTCTCGGCTTCATTGCACAAATAACTCTCTTTTACATTTCGTTTGTCAAGATGAAAAGAATGGGATGGTTGGCAAGTACTTCTCTGTACTTCTCCTATTGTCTCTCAAGTTGATTAATGTCGGCCCATTGACTTGCACCTCGGCACAACCAATTCAATGGATATTCAATATAACTGTTTACGGTTTATTTATCATAATGCTTGGGGGAAAGTGGCAAATAACTGCAGTTTCGTACCCGATATTTCTATATTTGGCGAGAGATTTCAGCCCACTAGTTCCAAACTCTTGCAATTTTATTTTTGCCTTTCCCCTAATTAATACTTTGATGTCTTTTCTCTTTGTATGGATTGTGTTTTATATTGTGTATAAATCATTAGAAACTGTTGAGAATTCACAACTTAAAAGAATTGGAGAAACGACCGATATAATTGAAAATCTTGAAGGTCGAGATCGCGCCTATCAGCGTGTTTTGGAATTAGATGAACGTGCTCAAGATTTGTTTATCACCATTTCGGAAAAAAGTGGGAAGTTGCAAAATGAAGACATTTTGTCGCTTCGAAAGTTAGACTCAGAGTTGCGCGCACAGCTTCAGATAGAACCGATGATAAGCAATGGTTTAACACTATTAGCGAGTGATTTTATATCGAAAGCAGTTTCTTCAAATCGTTGGCTAGAGGTTAAATCAATCCATGGAGATGTAGATGAGAGAGCTATTCCAGAAGAATTAAGGGAGAAATTTTTTGATTTTGCTCGGGATATTTCAAGTGGTTCAACTATTCATGTCGTGGTTGGGCCAGAAGATGCGCACCTCTCACTCACC
>RFXN01000149.1 GCA_009921625.1 Candidatus Fonsibacter lacus
ATGGGCCGTTCGCACGGACATGAAATCCGCCATCTTGCTGAGATCGATCGAAGAAAATTCCTGCAAGTTGCTGGATTAGGCACCGGCCTTGCTTTTTTCAGCGATTTAATCTCAGTGGAGAACGCCTTAGGTGCGAGCGCTACCCTGCCGGGATTTTCGAAATTTGCCGATACTGTGAAAATTACCAAAGGCAATACTTATTACCTGGTGGAGAGCTCGGGTCTTCCGGCACATTCGATGATGACGGGAATTAAAAGTTGGCAACAACAAGTTCCAACTCCTCAGCCTTATTCGGGTACCAATGCCTGGTCTATTCCCATCAAGCCGGTAATTAGTCAATCGCCAATGTCAGCAAAAAACCATTTTCTTCGAGGGGCAATTGCGATTGCAGTAAATGGTGTGCCTATCTTTAATGCCCTCAATAATCGAGGGGATGATGCTTATCTCGTGGGTGAGCTTGATGATTGGGGAGGACACTGCGGACGGGCAGATGATTACCACTATCACATCGCTCCTCTTCATTTAAAGAGCATTGTCGGTCGAAAGGTTCCTATCGCATATGCCCTCGATGGTTTTCCTATTTATGGAGAGACTGAAGTTGCCGGAGCCCCACTTCGCGGCGCCTCAATAACTGGCTTTGAACGGACTGGCGGAAATTCATACGAATTAATTTACTCGCTTAATGGCGCTGATTATCGCGTTAAATACACTGCGACTTTAAGTGATGTTCAACTCGAATTTATTGATAGTAGTGGTGCAAGCAGAATTGAGACCTACCGACGATGAGAGAATATTTTATCTCCCGAAGAAATCTCCTAAAGAGCGCAATTATCGGTTTAGTTTCGGTGTTAACTTCACGAGAGGTACTTGCCGCCACGCCGGTAATTAAAATTGGAATTGCTAAACGAAGTACAACCGAGATAACTTTCTCAGTAGAAGCAACGGAAACCGTGAAATGCTACCTTGAATATGGATATGCAAAAGATTCTCTAAAAAATAAGAGCGCGATTCTCAGCATTTCAAAAAAATCACCAAAGAATATTGTTGTTAGCGCGTTGACTCCGGGCACAGTTTTATTCTATCGAGTGCGCTACCTAACGAGTAAGAGCAAAAGCTATTTAGCTACTCAAATTAGCTCAATAAAAACTGATCAAGTGCTCTCAACGAATACTTTTGCCATTCAAGCAGATCCTCATATGGATCAAAATTCGAGTGAAGAGGTCTATCTCGGTACGTTAAAGGAAGTGGTAAAAACCGCCCCCGCTTTTTTAATGGATTTGGGCGATATTTTTATGGTAGATAAATTACAAGATAAGAGTGAGAAGAATATTCGTGATCGTTTTGAATTAATGAAGGGTTATTACGGAAATCTGGGCAATGTTCCACTTAAAATAACTCTAGGAAACCATGATGGCGAATTGGGTTATAGCAAATTTAATACCAAGAACTTTCGAAAAGAGTATTTTCCGGAGCAGACCGGTGAGCTCGCGTATTACTCTTTTGAAGGGCCAGGACAGTTACATATAGTTCTTGATCCATTTACCTACACCACTGAAAATCCAAAAGATGATGGCTGGCAATGGACTCTTGGCAGAGTGCAGTATGACTGGTTGGTAAAAACGTTACAGGCATCTACTGCACCTCATAAATTCATCTATATCCATCACTTGTTAGTAGGAAATGCGCAATCTCGCGGTGGAGTTGAGATTGCACACCTTAATGAGTGGGGTGGAAAGAGTAACGATGGGAGCTATGGCTTTGATCAATATCGTCCCGGGTGGGGCAAGCCAATTCACACGCTACTTGTTGAGAATAAAGTGGGATTTGTTTTCAAGGGCCATGACCACCTCTATGTAAAACAAGAGTTAGATGGAATTATCTATCAGACTTTGCCGCAACCAAGTCATCCTGGAGATAAGCTCGATGTGAGGCAATACGGCTACCTCTCGGGTAAGGGCGTAGGGGGTTCTGGTTTTCTCAAAGTTCGAACAGAAGGTGCGCTCGCTTACGTGGATTTCATCAAGTTCGACGGTTCCATGGGAGATTCATACACGCGTGAAGCAATATGAGAAATAAGACGCTTTTTATAATCGCTCTATTTGCTATCTGCCTTAGCAATGCACCACATGCGGTTGCAGTTTCTGCCAAGACAATCTCCTTTAAAGCGGAAATCTGGGCAGATAATTGGTTCGCGCTGTACATCAATGGTAAAAAAGTTGGTGAAGATTCAGTATCAATCA
>RFXN01000150.1 GCA_009921625.1 Candidatus Fonsibacter lacus
TAACCCGCAGCTCTGGTGGAAGGCTCTCACAGAGGCTCTTGATGAGTTAAGTTCTCATAAGATTTCAGCAATTTCAATTGCTGGTCAACAGCACGGCATGATTGCACTAGATAAAGATGGGGCAGTAATTCGAGATGCCCTTCTCTGGAATGACACTCGCTCAGATAAGGCGGCTGAGGATTTAAATGGAGAGATTCCAGATATTGCTCTTCGCACTGGCTCTCAATTAGTTGCCTCATTTACTGCATCAAAGGTGAGGTGGCTTGCAGATAGCGAGAAAGCAAATGCCAATAGAGTTGCTGCGATTGCTCTTCCTCATGATTGGCTCTCTTGGAAACTTTCGGGCGCCAAGTCGATGGAGACCTTATTTACTGATCGCTCTGATGCATCTGGCACCGGTTATTTTGATTCAAGAAAAAATGAGTATTGCCTAGATATCCTTGCAACAGCCATAAGAACCAACCAAGAAATCATTTTGCCAAAAATAATTGCGCCAAATCAATTTGGAGCAACAAGCACTAACTCAATCCCGATAGCTGCTGGAGCTGGCGATAATGCAGGTGCCGCCCTTGGTTTAGGTGCATCTTTAGGTGATTTAGTTATTTCACTAGGAACCAGTGGCACCGCTTTTGCTATTTCAAAGAGTTCGACTCATGACTCATCTGGGGAAGTTGCCGGTTTTGCAGATGCGACAGGCAATTTTCTTCCTCTTGCTTGCACTTTAAATGCCGCAAAAATCTTTAAAACAGTTGCCAAAAGTCTTTCGCTCTCCTTTGAAGAATTTAGCTCCTATGCTCTCTCTGCAAAAGTCGGAGCAGAGGGCTTAAGAATCATTCCTCACTTTGATGGCGAGAGGACTCCCAATAAGCCAAGTGCTAAAGGCTCCTTTATTGGAATAACGCATAGCAATTTCACAAAAGAGAATATTGCGCGCGCAGCCATTGAAGGTGTTATTGCTGGAATGATTTATGCTGCAAAGGCTTTCGAGAAACAGGGTGTTAGTTATTCCAGGATCTTGCTCATTGGAGGTGCTGCTAAGAATTCTGCAGTGCAACAGATATCTGCTGATTTGTTTGGAAGAACTATTTGCGTTCCACCAATTGGTGAGTACGTCGCTGATGGAGCAGCGAAACAAGCGGCCTGGTGAAGTATTCGAAATTCATCCCAGCAGAGATGCAGAAGAAGTTAGAGCAAGTTACATGGGCCTGATTAGAGATTAGTGATTGGGTCCAGCGCACATAATTCGACCATAAATAGCAACAGCTAACTTTAAAACCTTTCCCAAAGACAGTCTATATTTGGTTTACCCTCGACAATTCTCTGCAGCGTCGCAAGTAGTGGGTAGACAATATCTTGAAACACGAATTTAAAGTAACTTTGACAAGTATAACTTAGAGACTAATGGATTAAACGAAGTCGATCTTGAATCAAATTATAGTCCTGAATGTACATATCAAGATTACTCTGAAGATTCATCCAGTCGTGATTTCTAATGAAACTTGTTATTGATGGATAGTCCTCTTGAGGAAAACGGGATCGCAAATCACGATAATTTCCTTTATGCCAAAGTAAATCGAGATCCTCAAAATTCACAAATGCATAGATGTCTCTATAAATTCTAAGGCTATCCTGAATACTTTGTTCTACGGTGAGTCCATCAGAATCCAAAAAACTGATTAAAAACTTACTTTCAACGGGTCCGGGTATATCGTCAAACCCAACTCGTGAAGAAGATGCATTCCAAAACTGTAAGAGTTTCTGTGTCTCCGAAAACATCAATTGATCATTTGGAGAAAACAGTCGAAAGAGAAAGCTATTAAAGTCTGTGGTGACAATTCTATTCTCATACTCTTCAAATGTCTTCTTAAGAATTCTAAGAGATTGAACATTATTAATTGATTGATCAACTCTCGTCTTCAAAGTGAATCGAATACCAAGTTGCTCACTTCTCTCTAGCCCAGCTAAAGTCGAACTAATCTGATAGTTAGAATTTGATATACCTGAAGTTAGTGGTTCTTTCACCAATACAATATCAGCACCTTCGCTTCTAAGCACATTTATATATTCTGGAATACTGGAATCCCAAGTTGAAATTATTACAGGAATTTTTGGCCACAAGGACTTGTATGATTTTAGAGACCTAACTGAGGTTTCTAAGTTTTGATTTATCGGCCCCTGCATAAGTATCGCAATATCCCGCAAATATTCTTGTGATTCTG
>RFXN01000016.1 GCA_009921625.1 Candidatus Fonsibacter lacus
GAACCTTTCGCATCAGTTGTTCCGACAACAGGCGCGATACATGCAGTTCCTTGTGGGTTGGGTACAAAATTCCCAGAGCAGTTCAAACCTGGTGTGGCAACTCCAGAAGTGCCACCAGTGCCTGCAGTAGTGGTAGAACTTTTACATCCATTAATTCCTTGATCGAAAAATGAACCTGCGGGACAGGTAATTCCACCAGCAGGTTGTTGGTATTGCTGAGTTCCACCAGAGGTTGCGCCAGTAGTGGCGGCATCCGGACAGTTAGCACCAACAGGTATTTGAGCGCCGTTGCAATTAAATGTTGCCTGGGCTGGTTGTTGCGCTGAATTTGCCACGCAACTAGCGCCGTTCCAATAGGCGCTGGCGCCACAACCACCTGGTGGTGGCTCAAGAGCAATTACTGATGGAGCCGACAGTCCAGTAAATGCGAGGGCTAATCCAAGGATTAGCGTTGCAAGAGCCCGAAAGCGCCTCATGCCAACCTCCGAGGGAATGTAATAGTCAAAGGATACTCCAGCACCTATATATAAAGAAAAGCCCCGAAGGGTTTTCCCTCGGGGGCTTTTCTGAGAATTTTTCTTCCTTTTTACTCCATAGGGCCAATGACAATTGCCTGGTCACCAGGCTTGGCCATGAACTTTGAATCTTTCGCTGGGTTGAGGTGGATTCCAGCGGTGAGGCCTTCTCCAGCTTCATTGTCGCGATAACCAATAATAACCTCACCGCGAGCCCGACCTGCGGCAACAAGTTGCGCGTACATCATTTCTCCTGAAGCCACATAATAATTGATTGGCTTAGCGCTGAGGTAGACACCGCCAGGTCCAAAGAGTTGTTGGAAGATTGGAGAGAGATGTGGTGATTGTGAAAGTTGAGTCATCATCAAGCTTGCAAGTCGATCACTCACTACTAGATCTTCAACGGCAACAACTCGAGCCAACTCAACGTTGTTGCTATCTAGAATTTCAGCGATAATTCGCGCTCTGCCATATCCAAATGCTCCCCATTGCTTCAATGTGTTCACTGCTAGAAGTGCGAGAAGTGTTTGTGCATCCGCATCAGCAGTTTGAGTCTTGCCGCGGTAACCAAAAATGATTACTTGATCAAAGTTTGAACCGGGAAGCGCAGCTGCTAACTCACCAAAACTTCCATCGGTCGCGCGAGTAATCACTTGCAGGTTTGGAGTACTTAAATCTTTTAGTTCATCGGATGTTACGCGTGCAGCCTGAGCCATCACGAGGGCTGCTGAGCCAGGAACCGCATAGTCACCTATTTCGCGAAGTACTTTCTTTGCCATCGAGTTCCAACCGATGACGAGAGTCTGTGACGGTGGTGATTTTGGCGCAGCAAAGAGAGCAGTTTGTGGACCAAAGCTATCCAGTTCTGGACGCGGTCCACTCCAAATAATTCGATCATCATCCTCTGCAATAGCAATCACATAGTCATCATTAGCAATCACTGTATTCATAGGTGGGTAAAGCCAGATAGCACCATCCGCTTTGCGCAGACCAATCAACGATGCATTCTGATACGCAAGTAGCGCCTCACCAAACATTCTTCCGGCAGCCTCGCCTGCAGGTTGGTAATACATTTCATTACCTTCAAAGTCGAGTAAATCAAGGTAAATCGCAGCAAGTCCTGGTTGTCGGCAGGCATGTGCAGTCACTTGGGCAATTAATTCTTGCGATTCAACTGTCACTACTCGACCTTGCGTGCTCTGCATTAATGCATTCGCTGCAGCAGAGTCATTTACATCTGCGATTACAGTGGTCTTAGAGTTTGGAGCAAGATTAGCAAGCGCTGAGAGCACTCCAGTAATAGAGCCTGGAGTTCCTTTGCTTCCAAGAACAATGACGCTCTTAGCAGTTGCAACAGACATATCTCCTAAAATTTTTGGATTCGAAGGTTCAACTGACCGTGTAATAATTTTGGTGTACTTCAATTTACCAACTCGATTTTTAATTTCGTCGGTCATAGTTTCTTGCGGCACCGGAGCAAGAATTACCACACTTCCTGGGTTGTTCTCGTTTGCTAAATTGAGTTGTTGCAAGATTGAATACACCTGCGGTCCCCATCCCAAAATCATTACGTGTCCGCTTTCAACAACAGGACCTTTTCCGCGCTTGAGATCGGTTAGCTTCTTGCTCGTTGTTGCAGTAATGAATGCAAACATCGCACCGCCAGTGACAAGGCTTGCGATAGTTATCAGAATGCTAAACGAACGACCTTCCCAGCCATTAGTTGAAAATCCACCTTTTCCAAGAACTGCCCAAAAGGAACTAAAGAGATTGTCTGGAGCAGGCTTCATGCCAGATCCGTCAATTCCATTTTTGTCTATTTGGAGGTACACCCAGAATGGAAGACTTAACACCGCTGCTGCGATAAGAAGCCAACCGATTAAGACAATTGGTCCGCGCGCAAGTGTGTTATCAAAACGGTAGCGAAGTGTCCGTTGAAATGTGTTTCGTTGAGCGGTGTTCTCAGTGGCTCCCGCTGATTGAGCTCCGTAAGAACGATCGGAAACTGATGGCGTACTCATAGTTGTACCTTTCGAAAGGATTTGTCGGGGTCAGGTTACCTCCCAGAAAGTGATTCGCCCAGAGTCTTCAGACGGATTACTAGAGAATTTCTCGGGAATTTTGTGGGGAAAACCCTTTGGTTCCTGGCGATTTATTGCCCCACTTTACTGGCAGCCGATACCCTTTAAACAGAATCCGGCAGACCCGAAAATTCGTGAAATGGCGGAAAGCTATAGACATGGGAGTAAACGATGACAAGTTACCCGCAACAACGCGTAGAGCAGCAAGCGGCCGCACTTAATTCCGCTATTAATGCCGCTAATGGAGGGCAAATTGCTGATCAGCTAGCCGATCCTGGAGTTCGTCTGGCTCTTTCCTTGTCCCCACAAGATGGTGCTTTAAAGGCACTGCCTGAAAATCTCAAGATTCAAGAGCTATCAAACGGATCGCTGCGAGTTGCGTTTCCCGATGGCTCAATGCGCGAACTCATTCCAGGCGTCGAGGGCGAAGGTCGAATGATTACCACTCTTCCTGACGGTACTCGGATTCAATCTGATTTAACGACGAGTGATGGGCAAGTAACTATCGCTTCAATTTCATCAACTGGTGAAAAAACATTTCTTTCCTTAAATGAAAATGGCGCAAATATGCAGCGCATTACCGCAGATGGAGAAGTGACAAACGTCATTCCTGAGAGTGCAACAGAACTTATGCAAAGCTTTAGAGAAGCAGAAGCTTTTTCACAAGCTCAAGAATTACGCGAACAAGAGCAATTTCAACCAAATTCGGATTTTGGTGACTGGAATAATTTTGGCAAACCTGTTGACTGGCAGCCAGAGCAGAACTGGCAACCACCGCAACAATTCGGTGAGTGGAATAACTTTG
This sequence comes from Candidatus Fonsibacter lacus, assembly GCA_009921625.1. GTDB lineage: Bacteria > Actinomycetota > Actinomycetes > Nanopelagicales > Nanopelagicaceae > IMCC26077. Next base: position 3,402 of record RFXN01000016.1, read on the forward strand.
GCAAACCTGTTGACTGGCAACCGCAACAGAATTGGCAACCACCGCAATTTGATGGCGGATTCATGCCACCGCAACAGAACTGGCAACCCCCACAACAATTTGGTGAGTGGAATAATTTTGGCAAACCTGTTGACTGGCAACCGCAACAGAATTGGCAACCACCGCAATTTGATGGCGGCTACAACCAGCCGAACTTCAACCAACCACCAGCGACATTTATGCCACCACAACAATTTGGTGAGTGGAATAACTTTGGCAAACCTGTTGACTGGCAGCCAGAGCAGAACTGGCAACCACCGCAACAGAATTGGCAACCACCGCAATTTGATGGCGGCTACAACCAACCGATCTTTAACCAACCACCAGCGACATTTATGCCACCACAAGGTAATTGGCAACCACCGCAATTTGATGGTGGCTACAACCAACCGATCTTTAACCAACCACCAGCGACATTTATGCCACCACAACAATTTGGTGAGTGGAATAATTTTGGCAAACCTGTTGACTGGCAGCCTCAACCAACCGATGGCTTCCAGCCTTCTGCACCGACAGATTCCTCTGGTTTTCCAATCGGACCTTCGGATGCGAACGCCTTTGCTACGCCAAATGTGCTCAACGTAGATGTAGGTTTTGCAAATGGCTCCGACTTCGGTTCAGTTATCGAAGACATGTTTGTAGATTCGGTTGATGATTCAAATCCACTTCAACAGTTACCACCGCAGTACTAAAAGACTGAACAGATCAGGAAGGGAAGAATATGGCCGGGAATAAATCAGCGTCAGATAATCCATGGGCAGAGATGGCTCGGCTTAATCTGCCCCCTAAATCATCCAAAGCCTCCGATGATGAGAAGGTAAATCCCCAAACGAATCCAAACTCCAACAAAGCAGAAGTTGCCTCTGCGGCGGCTGCCTCAACAATTGCAGGGGGAAGTGCAGCAGCGGACAATTCAGTTGAGACAGATTATTCAGTTGATGAACTTCAAGAGATGTCCCTAAAAGAACTGCAAGAAATTGCGCGAGAGAATGGGATAGATCCAAAAAATTTAAGTAAAGAAGATTTGATTGATGCTCTCACTGACGATGAGGTAACACTTCCTACTGCGAATTCTGAAGATGGTGAAGAAACTCTGCTTGAAGATGAAGAGAGCCTAGATACCGAAGAAATTGATGGCGAGATGTCTCTTGAAGAGGCGTTGGCGCTGCTAGGTGAAGATGCTGCGACTGAAGAAGACATCACTGAAGTTGAATTTGAAGAGGTTGAAAGCGAAGTGCTAGAGGGAGATGTAGAGGTCGAAGTTGAAGGAGAGAGGTGACCTACAAGAGTTTGTCCTAAAGTGTCATGTGAATGGCGCCTAACATCGAAATTAGCCCACTCCTTAACTCTCTTTGCGGTATTAGTGGAAAAAGGATTCCTCATACGTATTCTTATCTCAAGTAGAATCATGGTGGGAGAATTTAATAGTGAGTAATCAAGTTGGCGCAGTGCTTCTCACAATGGGCCAGCGACCCCAAGAGCTCAACCGTGCATTAGTTTCCTTAAAAGGCCAAGTTGGTGTTGACATTGACTTGGTTGTTGTGGGCAATGGCTGGAACCCAGCAGAGCAATTTCCCAATGAAAAAACATTATATTTAAAAGAAAATTTAGGTATTCCTGCAGGGAGGAACTCCGGAGCCCCATTGGTTTCGGGTGAATATCTCTTCTTCCTAGATGACGATGCATTTCTTGATGATCACCACGCCATTTCTTCGCTACTAGAAAAATTAGAGAATCACCAAGAGTGGGGTCTGATTCAGCCTCGTGTGGTGCCGGAAGGCATGGGTGAGATTCCAAATCGCTGGATTCCTCGATTGCGGATTGGTGATCCGAATAAAAGCTCATTTGCAACAACGTTATGGGAAGGCGCGGTCATTGTTCGCCGCCAACTCTTTGACGATATCGGAGGTTGGCCAAGCAATTTCTTTTATGCTCACGAAGGAATCGAATTGGTCTGGCAGGTGTACAACCATGGATTTTTAGCATGGTATGCCGCAGACGTAACAGTTCGTCACCCCGTAATCAACCCGACTCGTCATCTTGAATTTCATAGATTAAACGCGCGAAATAGAGTCTGGCTAGCAAAACGTAATTTGCCATTCCCAATCTCGGCTATTTATGTGAGTGTTTGGCTGGCTATATCCCTGATTCGAATGCGAAAGTTAAGTTCACTCGTCGTGTGGTTTGATGGATTTCTTAATGGGATATTTGTCTCAGCTGGGGAAAAGAAAAAATTGTCATGGAGAGCACTTTTTGCCCTGGGTAAAGCCGGTAGATTCCCTATTATTTGAGAGGCATTAAAAACTAGCCAGAATCTCTCAGATTGATTACTCTTCTCGCATGTCAAAGAGAGCTTCAAGAATCGCTCATTCGCTAGAAAATTTACTATTCCAAGCGCGGTGGATTCTCTCTCCACTATATGTAGGTCTAGTTTTCGCTCTAATGGCCCTGATTTATCGATTTATCCTGGAATTTATTCATTTGATTGAGAATTTGGGTGAGAAAGATCCACATGTATTCACCCTTGATTTGCTCGCTTTATTAGATTTAACCCTTATCGGAAACTTAATTTTAATTGTAATTCTTGCAGGATATGAAAATTTTGTTTCACGAATAGATGCTGCACACGATTCCGATGATCGACCTCATTGGATGGGAACAATTGATTTCTCTGGTTTGAAAATTAAATTAATCGGTTCACTTGTGGCAATATCCGTCATCGAACTTCTCAAAGACTTCATTGAACTATCTGGTCAAGAAAAGGTAGGAGAAGGAACTGTCTGGCGAGTGATAATTCATCTGACATTTGTGATTTCAGGAGTACTTTTTGCACTGATGGATTGGATTGCAGATAAGCGCGAAGTTCACGGGCCAAGTTCAAGTAAAAAATAGCGCTACTATTACCAAGTGCGCCTAGATTTACTCGCTGCATTAAGCGGCATCCTGATTGCTGCTCAGTCTCGCGTTAACGGTGGGCTCTCATCAGCTCTTGGAAATAGCACAGAAGCAGCAGTTTATTCCTTTGGGTCAGGGTTTATCGTCCTAAATGTCATCGCGCTGGCAAATCCAAAAGTACGCGCTGGAATTCGACGAATAGTAGCCAGTGTGAAAAGCGGCGCACTCCCCGCATGGCGACTTTCGGCAGGGATTATGGGCGGAATATTTGTAGCTATTCAAACATTCACTGTTCCCATCATTGGCGTTGCTTTACTTTCTGTCGTGATGATTGCAGGACAAACTGTCGCATCCTTAATCGTTGATCAGATTGGTATTACTGGTGGCGGCAAACAACCCATCACAACTCGTCGGGTTTTTGCAGCTCTCATCACAATAATCGCCGTAGTGGTTGCCGTTTGGGAAGAGATTCAATTAGCAAATATCTCACCGATTCCGATCATTATCGTTTTTGTGGGTGGCTTTATGATTGGCGTACAACGCGCATTAAATGGCCAAATCAACGACATATCGCGACAGAGCTTTTCCACTACTTGGCTCAACTTTTTTATGGGAACTTCAACCTTATTTCTGTTATTGATAATAAATACCATGCGTGGGAATGGAATAGTCGGGCTACCAACATCGCCATGGTGGATTTATTGGGGTGGAACTATCGGAGTTTTATACATTGCTTCATCCTCAGTAATTGTTGCGAAAATCGGGGTTCTTTCATTTACTTTATTTGCCACAGGAGGCCAACTCATTGGTTCGCTCATTTTCGACCTAATTGCACCCCCAAAAAATGTCAGCGTGGGTATCAACTTAGTTCTTGGAATCTTGATCACCTATGTAGGAGTTCTAGTCGGGGGCTTAAGAAAACAAGCATCAATGCGAACGAAATCTTCGCCAAATAATTGAGATAATTGAACCACCAATAAAAAATGTAGCGATTGCGTAAGAAGAACTTTTTACTGCAGGGATAGTCGCAGAGTAGAAGCCAGCTAAAGTGATGCCAACCCCCCAAGCGAGAGCTCCGACCGCATTAGCTGAAAGAAATTTGTAATACGGCATTTTCGAAGCGCCTGCTACGGGTGGTATAAAAGTTCTAAACCAAGGGAAGAATCGCGCCGCGCAGACTGCCCACCAACCATTCTTTGCGTAAAAATTTTCAGAACGAACTACCATCCGCGCGATCCGTTCAGATTTTGAACGTTCTAAGTAAGGTCGACCAAATTTTCTACCAAGTACATAACCGAATTGATCGCCAATAAATGCTGCGAGGAATATGCCAGCAACAAGAAAGAGAATATTCATGTCATCACGGGCCGCGGCGACAAGGCCAGCGCTAAAGAGTATGGAATCTCCAGGAAGCCAGAAGGCAATCAGAACTCCGGTCTCAAGAAAAACAATTGCCCAAACTATCAAGTAGAGAAGAAATGGAGCTACTGGAGCAAACCTCTCATCAAAACTAGCTGCAAGTTCAAGTGTGTTCATGGAGCAATTTTGGCTAAAGCTGGAAGTGGCGGTCGGGAAAGAATTCCGCTTGCCCCATTTAAGCTCCACCACCCAGCATCGAATGGGATGACAAGAGCATCGCCGTGGCCAACAGCAATTGCGCCACTGTTCTCAGTAGTGAGCACTCCATCGCCCTCAAGCAATAACAAAATGCCAAAGCCCGCGTCGATGCCCACGCCGTTGCCTGGGATAACTTCTGCGCGGAAATATCCGTCAGCTCGCTCAGTAAAGAGCGAGCGAATCTCTCCGCCAGTGAAGTGTGAGCGTTTAACAAGTGTAGAAATTTCTTCACTATCTAACGGTGAATAGTTGAGGGAATCCAAGACAATATCAAAACCAAGTCCGAGGTGGCCATCTTTCAGGCCATCAACGGCAAATCCTTCCCATTCAAGTAACGCAGAGAGATCTGTTGGCTCCTGCAATTCAAGTACAAAAATTCCGGCATCTATCGCATGTGCTGTACCGGCCGGCACCAAAATGGCATCTCCTGGTTGAACCGAAATCATGTTAAGTGATGCCAAAAGCGAGGCAGAGTCTTTTGCCTGCACCATCGAATGAATTGCATCCTTCTTCATTTCCTGTGCAAAGCCAAGACCAACCTTTGCATTCTCTGGTGCATCAAGAATTATCCACGCTTCAGTTTTCCCATGGTCAAGCGCTAGATGTTTTCGCGCGAAAGCTTTATTGGGATGGAAATGAACTGGAAGACGTTGATCTGGATCAAGTAATTTCACCAAAATTTCAGTGCTGGTTCCGTAGGCTTCTAGATGATTTTTGCCTAACCACTTTTCCGGAGCGCTTTCAATTGCATCGCGAAGAAATTCTCCATCGGGCAATCGAGAAAGGCCCATCTCTTTCTCGCCAAATCGAGTAGTCGTTGCACCAATCCACTCTTCAGGGCGCATTGGACCACCAGGTCCATTGCGGAGCACACCAATGCGATTTCCACCACGATAAAAATGATTAAATTGATTTGAAGGAAGGATTACTGGAGTAAGTGCCATGAGCGCGAGTTTACCGACAGGTTGCTTTAATGGCAGAAGCAACAGCTGGAGTTACTGCGGGGTCAAAAACGCTCGGGATGATGAAGCTTTCATTGAGTTGCTCTGGACGTACACAGTTTGCGATGGCATCAGCTGCTGCCAACAGCGCATCTTCAGTTATTTTCGTTGCACCAATATCGAGTAATCCTCGAAAAACCCCTGGAAATGCAAGGACATTATTGATTTGATTTGGTTGGTCACTTCGACCGGTAGCAACAACCTTTGCATGTCGGCGTGCAATTTCGGGGTCAATCTCAGGATCAGGATTAGCAAGAGCAAAGACGATGGCACCATCTGCCATATTCTGTACATCCTGCTCCGTTAAGACATTTGGCACGCTAACTCCGATGAAGACATCAGTACCGGCAAGCGCCTCTCCAAGTGATCCAGTGAAATTTTCAGAGTTGCTAATCTCAATAAACCACGAACGTTGCTCATCGCTTTTCGGAGAGCCCTTATGAATTGGACCATTGACATCAAAGCCAATTAAGTGGCGAACACCCGCATGGTAAAGCAGTTGAGCAACTGCGGTGCCTGCTGCTCCTACTCCATTGAGTACTATTTTTACATCTTCAATATTTTTCTTCACTAGCTTCAAGGCATTTTTTAGCGCAGCTGTAACTACGATTGCAGTTCCATGTTGGTCATCATGAAATACGGGTATATCTAAAAGCTCTCGCAACCTTCGCTCTACTTCAAAACACCTTGGCGCTGAAATATCTTCGAGGTTTATTCCACCATAAACTGGCGCAATAATTTGGACTGTTCGAACAATCTCATCAACATCTTGGGTATCAAGACAAACTGGCCACGCATCAATATTTGCAAAACGCTTAAAGAGCGCTGCCTTACCTTCCATTACAGGCATTGCTGCAGCAGGGCCAATATTTCCCAGTCCAAGCACAGCCGAACCATCGGTGACTACTGCAACAGTATTTCTTTTGATTGTTAGTCGACGAGCATCGCTAGGGTCTGCAGCAATTGCCTGAATCACTAACTTTACGCACCTTTAATTCAGGAACCTGAGCAATCGCCTTTGCGACTCTTTCGGCGTGATCAGCATCTATCGTGTCGCAAGTGATATCGACAACAACGCGATCAAAAGACGATTCGACAATATCCAACGCAGTTAGGGCGGCTCCTTGAGAATTGAGTACTGCGGTTAATGCGGAAACTGGTTGATTGGCGGAGGGTCCTTCAACTCGAATCGTGATTCCATAGCCAGGGCTCGTAGAAACCATAAAAATCTCCTAATGTTGGCTAGGGAAGCGTACGACGATGAGGAGGATTTATGAATTCGCAGGCCAGTGATAAGCCTCACGGGCTCGATGGAGCGCAGGTAGCGGCTCTCGACAAAGCTCACGTTTTCCACTCATGGTCGGCGCAAGCAGCGATTTCTCCCCTGCCGGTAGCTGGCGGCCTAGGTTCATATTTCTGGGATTTTGATGGTAAGAAGTACTTGGATTTTTCAAGTCAACTTGTATTTACCAATGTTGGACATCAGCATCCTCGAATTATTGAGGCAATCAAAAGACAAGCGGACATTTTGGCGACAACTGCGCCACAACATGCTAGTGATATCCGAAGCATCGCTGCCCAAAAGATTTCGTCACATGCTGAGAATTTCCATAACAAAGTGTTCTTTACCAATGGCGGTGCCGATGCGGTAGAAAATGCAATTCGAATGGCGCGCATTCATACCAATAGACATAAAATTCTCTCGCAGTATCGCTCGTATCATGGAAATACCGCTGCAGCTATCTCAGCGACTGGTGATCCACGTCGTTGGCCCAATGAATTTGCATATGGCCATATTCACTTCTTTGGACCATATCTTTATCGCTCTGCATTTTGGGCAACAACTGAAGAAGAAGAATGCATGCGCGCTCTTGAACACTTAGAGAATTTAATAATTCTTGAAGGCCCCAAAACTATTGCCGCAATTATTATTGAATCTATTGTTGGCACTAACGGTATTTTGGTACCACCAAAGGGTTACCTCGAAGGTGTACGAGCGATATGTGATAAGTATGGAATTATCTGGATTGCTGACGAAGTTATGGCAGGTTTTGCTCGGGCGGGTAAATGGTTTGCATATCAGCATTCATCTGCAAAACCTGATCTCATTGTTTTTGCTAAAGGAGTCAACTCTGGATATGTGCCACTAGGTGGCGTAATTATTAGTGATGACATTGCGAAAACTTTTGATGATCGCGTTTTTCCAGGAGGACTGACATATATGGGTCATCCACTTGCCTGCGCTGCTGCTGTCGCTGCAATCGATTTAATGGAAGAGGAAGGAATCATTGAGTACGCAGCTGAGATTGGCGAAAAAATCATCGCCCCTGCGCTCCACGATTTAGCTGCAAAACATAAAGTAATTGGCGATATCCGAGGAAAAGGTGTCTTCTGGGGAGTTGATTTAGTTACTGATCGAGCCACTCGCGAACCGCTCGCGCCATACGGGGGTTCGAGCCCTGCGATGAATGAATTTGCCGGGGCGTGCAAGAAGGATGGGTTGTGGCCATTTATCCATTTCAATCGCACACATGTAGTTCCGCCATGCACCATTACTGAGCGGGAATTAAAAGATGGTTTTGCAATTATGGATAAAGCTTTGGGTGAAATTGGAAAGTATTACACCGGGGCTTAACCGCGGATTAGCGTGTTGAGGTGCTTATCAAAAATTGCACTAACTTCACGTGAGCCAGCGGTACCTACAGCTTGAATTGGCTTTCCAAAGCTCTCTGCTTGTTGGAATGCAATTCGATCTGGAATTGCAGGTTTCATAATCTGTTTTCCGAATATCCGACCCATTTCGCGTATTCGATAATCGTGCTCTTCGGCCACGCTCTTGACTCTATTTGGCAAAATTCCAGCAAGCTTTAATTTCTTGTTATGCGTCTTGCGAATCTCTTCAATCTCTTCTGCAGCGCGCTCGGCACCTTGAAGACCGAAGAAAGTTGGCGTTGCAACAACGACCGCAAGATCACTAGCCGCAAGCGCTTCACGAGTAAGCGTGCCAAGTGAGGGTGGACAGTCGATAAGCACCAGGTCATAACCATCGAGTTTCTCTAGTGCACGTGCAAGACGTGGTTTGAAAGATGCGGGAGATTTAAAAGCATCATGTTGAATCAAATCTGGGCTTGATGCGATGACATCGACTTCTCCTGGTGCAATTTCCCAAGCACATTCAGTAAGGCTGTTATGAAGAGTGTTAATTGTGGGATTTGAAATTACTTCAGCTGCCGTTGATGTTGGATTCTTGGCTGCAAGAATCGAAGTGGCATTGCCCTGTGGGTCAAGGTCAATAACTAACGTGGCAAGCCCACGAACAGTTGCGGCACCCGCAAAGCCGAGGAGAACTGAGGTTTTTCCGACGCCACCTTTGAGGCTCAAAATACTTACTACGCGCATAGACGCCATCTTTGCGGAAAATGAGTGGAGTAACAACCCGTCTTAAAGAGTCCCATATAACCGGTCGCCTGCATCACCAAGGCCCGGGACGATATATCCATGTTGATTGAGTCGCTCATCAAGTGCGCCCATCACCACGGTAACTGGTGCACCGGCTAGCGCTTTTTCAAGAGCGGCAACACCTTCTGGAGCGGCAATGATGCAGATGATGGTGATATCTGTTGCACCGCGCTCTAAAAGATAGCGGGTGGCCGAGATCAACGTGCCACCGGTAGCTAACATCGGATCAAGGATGTAGCACTGTCGCCCAGATAAGTCATCGGGGAGTCGATTCGCATACGTTGATGCGGTTAAGGTTTTTTCATCGCGAACCATGCCAAGGAATCCAACCTCTGCAGATGGAATGAGTCTGGTCATTCCCTCGAGCATGCCTAAACCTGCTCTCAAGATTGGGACAACTATTGGTCTTGGTTTTGAGAGGTGAACGCTTGTCATTGGAGAGACGGGAGTCTCAATTGACACTTTCTCTGTTCTAATCTCTCGAGTCGCTTCGTAGGCTAATAACATCACCAGCTCTTCAGTGAGGTGGCGAAAGGTCGGCGAATCCGTGTTCTTATCACGCAGTAGCGTCAATTTATGAGTGATGAGAGGATGATTAGCGACATGGGTTTTCATGGGAACGAGCCTAGTAGTTGATAGCAATTGAAACAATTATTATCAATCACCAGTCACTGTAAAACGGGAGAGCGATGGATGATTTAAATCGCCACATGGAACGTGCGCTCGCCGCGGGTGAGAGGGCATGGCGTGAGCATGGCGATGTACCAGTAGGTGCGCTTCTTCTAGATCCAGCTGGTTCCATCATCTCTACGGCAGTGAATAAACGTGAGTTGGAACGCGACCCAACAGCGCATGCAGAGATTGTTGCAATCCGTGAAGGTGGCAGAGCACTTAATAATTGGCGCTTAGATGGCTACACATTGGTCGTGACTTTAGAGCCATGCGCAATGTGTGCGGGCGCAATCTTGCAATCTCGAATATCTCGTCTCGTTTTTGGTGCGTGGGGGGGTTTTGGCCGACCGCTCTAGCGAATTGTTAAAGGAATTTTTCGCTCAAGCACGATAAAGGTGCATTTCTGATCTCCTCTGGACTTAGTCGATTCTTGGTTTCCCCCACACTCTTTCTTCTGAGGTATCTTTCTCAGTGGTGGCGTGTCTGAGCGGCCTAAAGAGCACGCCTCGAAAGCGTGTGTGGGGGAAACTCCACCGTGGGTTCAAATCCCACCGCCACCGCCAGAATTGATTGCTGTTAGTTAAATAATGATTTCATAAGCAGGATTGAGGATTGTTAGCTTTCCGTCCTCTTCACCAACCATACCTTCGGCACGAAGCGTTGTTCCTACTTCAAGTCCGGCAATCTCTCTTCGACCGATAAATTGAAGTCGAACACCACCGGTCTCATCCCAAATTTCAATCTCAACGAGTGGAGACGATTTCTTGGGGGCAACTCGGATGCCAGTAATTCTGCCCACTACTTCGGCGCGTTTGCGCCATTGAATATCACCAATTTTTGTTGCGCTCTTTGCGTAGTGGCCAACAGGTTCATAAACAGGCGATTCAAATTGTGGTGTTGTCGGAGAAACTTTTGCTGAATTTATATTTACGCTCTCCTGCGTTGGGACTAATTTCACTTTTCCATCAAGTATCTTTTCGACATCAAATGGAACGATAGTTGCAACGACTCGCTCTAGTTGTGCAATTGCGCTTGCAATACCTTCAGCAGTTTGGTCGTGAAGTAATCGACCTAGGAAACGCGAATACGAGCGACGAGGCAAGAGTAGAGTGAGCTCCACATCTGGTGATTCAGTTTCCCGTAGAGAGTATTCAATTGCCGCGTTATTTAGACGTCGGTCAGGACAATCAATCATTTCCAATGTGATTCCATCAAAAGCGCTGTATTTATCCCAGGATTCACGAATTTCTTCAGCCTTTCGATCATCAATTACAAAATGCACCGCACTGAGTTTTCTTGGTTTAAGGCTTCGGGCATATCGGATGGCACCAATTGTTGCTAGATCAACATCGTCAATAAGTACTGCCACATCGTGACGGGAGATATTTGCACTCTTTCCGTTTTGCGGCGAGATATCAAGAACACTTTCCTCGGCACGGTAGCGCCTATTTAATCGAATCAATCCAAGAACCATGATTGGTGCAACAATAACTATCACCCAAGCCCCTTCGGTGAACTTGACTACCGCGAAAATGACGACAACAACGAGTGATACCGAGCCAGAGAGCAGATGAAATCCAAATTTCATCTGCCATTTATCGCCACGATGAGTCAGGGTGTGCTTTGCCATACCAAGCCCGGTCAAAGTAAATGCGGTGAAGACGCCAATCGCGTAGTAAGCGACCAGGTGTTCTACAGACGATCGAGTAACTAAAACTAAAACCGATGCGAAGAAAACCAGTAGTAAAATTCCGTTAGAGAAATTAAGACGATGGCCACGTTTTGCCAGCCAGCGAGGAAGAAAGCCATCGGAGGCAACAAAGTTCACGAGAATTGGAAAAGCTGAAAAGGTAGTATTCGCGCCCGCGAAGAGGATGAGCATTGTTGCCGCTTGAACGAGAATAAAAAATAGATTACCGATTGCACCATCGCCTAGGATTGTTCTCGCGATTTGCGAGATAACGGTTGGTGTACCGCTCTCATAAGGAAGCGCGTAGATCCGATGGGCAAACCACGAAACACCAAGAACAAGTGAGCCAAGAATGCAGCTCATAGTAATTAAGGTGCGTCGAGCGTTAATGTGTTCTGGAGTTTTAAAGAGCATCACACCATCGGAAATCGCCTCTAAGCCGGTGAGCGATGAGCCACCATTAGCAAAAGCGCGAAGGAGGGTGAAAATCGCGGCAAAGGTGAGCAAACCTTGTTCGGAGCCAAATGGCACTGCACCTTCAACATTTGTGCTTAGCGTAGGAAGCGTTCCAACAATATCTCGGTAAATTCCCACTGCAAAAACAATCGCCATTGAACCGACAAAGAAATAGGTAGGCAGAGCAAAAGCTTTTCCAGCTTCTTTAACTCCCCTTAAGTTTCCATAGGTGAGCAAAAGGATAACTGCAATAGTCATCTGAACTTTCCACGGTGAAAGCTCTGGAAAAGTCGAAACAATTGCCGCAACCCCAGCGGCCGATTGAATAGCGAGCGTGACAACGTAATCCAAGATCAAAGCAACAGCAGCAACTTGAGCTACAACCGGACCAAAGTTTCGCCGCGAAACAAAATATGCGCCACCAGTTTTTGAATAGACAGAGATGACATTGTGATATGAGAGTGTGACGATAAGAAGAATGAGAAGGACGACAGCGGTCATCGGCATCAAAATGGAGAATGCAGCTAAGCCAAATACCGGCAAGAGCGCAATAAGAATCTGTTCACTGCCGTATGCAGAGGATGAAATACAGTCGGAGGAGAGAATTCCCAGCGCATATCGTTTGGAGAGTCGTTGGTGACTCAAGGTGTGGCGGTTTAGCGGGGCGCCAAGAAGTTTCCGTTTGATGGTGTAGAGCAACGGGTCTTTTGGATGGACGTGCTCGGCCATAACTGAAGGTTTTGGAGCGTTATCTCGCCATGCAGTTGCCACGACTACCGCTCTCTCTCGTTCTCGCCCACGCTCGCTCACAATTGCTCACGCTCGTGAACTTCAAAAGTGCACTGTATATATAGTAAAGATACTTCCGCGGAGGATAAGAGATTTGAACTCTTGAAGGGTTTCCCCTTACACGCTTTCCAAGCGTGCGCACTCGGCCGCTATGCGAATCCTCCAGTTGGTACATCCTAAGTGAAGTAGGTCAACTAGCAAATTCATGCTGAAATTTATGAACATAATCTGTGCAAATGGCATAACTTTGAAATACTTCATCTTGACGATCGAGTGTGATCCAATTTTCAGGTAGGACACAGACACTACCTGGGATCACTCTTTGACCCGGATAAACCCAAACATTCTTCTTGGAAGTAATTGTATAATTATCGTTCTGATGCCAAAAGAAATTTAGAGAAGAATTTTTTATATTTAGTAGATTATTTATTGCATCTGCATTTTTACAATGTATCCACAAGAAGTCTTGTCTCGATATAAGCCACTCTTGATTTATCATGTTTTGCCCTGAGTCATGGCCTAAAAAGAAGACTCCATTTTGAACCCATAAGTCAATTTCACAATCTATTGATTGATTTAGACAAAAGTCAATCTGGGATGGCGAATTTTCCAACTCGCTTGGGCCATTTAGATTTCCTCGGTGGGCGATGAAACGCAAACTCTAGTCCTTACCAAAATTCTTAAGAAAAGTGTCTAGGTCCTCTGGAGTACCTAAGCCCCACATGCGTTCTATATTCTTGATTCTAAATCTCTTGTGATCCTCGATAGCCTGGTTGAAAACAGGACAGACATAGAATTCCCCATTAGTTCGTATATTTCTGGCAATCATTTGGTTTGCATACTTGACGTAGTCTGAACCTTTTCTCCAGAAATAGATTCCAACTGTCGCAATATTGCTAATAGGTTTTTTCTCGGCAACTTCTTGAACTATTCCGTTGTCATCAATTCTGGTAAATGACCACTTAGGGTGGGTAGATTCAAATGTTACTAACCCTCCATCGATACCGTGGGCCATGAACGAGTAGATTGTCTCTCCACTATTCCACTCAACAAATTGGTCAGAGTT
>RFXN01000151.1 GCA_009921625.1 Candidatus Fonsibacter lacus
CAGACTCCTGCGGTGAAATCACCGGCAAAGACGGTAGTGAAGTCAATAACCTGCGTAAAGGGCAAATTGACTAAGAAGGTAATGGGGGCAAATCCAAAGTGCCCAGTGGGTTATAAACTTAAGTAAGGGTTGTATCTCTTACGCGGCAAAACTAACCGTCTGATACGCCAGCGTGGCAATTTTTCCAGGAACTTTGCCAGAAGCATCAACTTTAACTTGCTTACCTTTATTGTCGATAAGAGATTTAGTCTTCCCATCGAAATAAATTGGCGCACTTGTAGTTGAGAGAATTGGGTTTCCTTTTGAATCAAAAAGCTGTGCATTTAAACCAAGGACCGCAGTTTTACCATTTGGATCTTTAACAATGGTTTTTGTAGCGCCCACTTTTATTGGCTCGAAAGTTTCCCACTTACCTAACGCCATGGCCTTGCCATCGGTACCAAGAATGATTCGTCCCGAAGAATCTGTGACCTGACCGTTGGGATTGATGCGACAGGCCTTTCCATTCTTATCAACAAGCGGAAGGCCATTTGCCATAAGTGGTGTGGCATTAACGCTGAGGATTGTTGGTCGACCATCAGGTCCAAGGACTGTGTTCCCGCCCTCGTCAATTAACGTGCCACCAAAACCAAATTGGAGCTCTTGCCCTTGAGCGCTCTTGATTTGCTGGAGTTTCGCTGAAGTAACTGGCATTCCCGCTGCTCCGGTATAGACCGGCTGTCCTGCAACGGTGAGCACTTGGTTATCTGAATTGAGGATTGGCTGACCCATGAATGGTTTCTTATTTGCGGCGAGGGCGGCATTTCCATCAGCATCAGCCATTGGTGTTGCTAGCACCGGTTGCTTCGTTTTTTCATTGATAATTGTTTCACCTAAGGCATTTGTTAGCGGTGGTGCGTAGAGAATCTCTCCATTTTTTGCAAAGATGGGTTTTCCACCCTCATCGAGGAGTGGCACCGCCATAATGGCATTGCCATCAGCATCAGTTAATGCTTCTTGACCTGCAATGGTAACCAGTTTTGTATAGAGAACTTTTCCTTGAAATTCGACCGGCTTACCATTCTGATCCAATGTGGGAGTTGCCATAACAGGTTTGCCGTTACGGTCCGAGAAGACAAAATTACCTTGCTTCACTACCGGCGCCGTTGTAAGCGACTTTCCAGAAGAATCCTTAATTTCATCACCATTTGCATCAGTAACGTTGAGCAAAATAACTGGTGCAGTGGAGGCCTTCTTCTTCGGGGCAGGCGCAGCTTTTTTACTATCTGCTGCAGGCGCGGTGGCAGGAGGTGGAGGCGCTGCCACAGCGAAAGATTGTCCGGACGCAGATTTTGCGAGCTGGCCAATTGCCTGCCCATTTTCATTGAGTGCAACGCCATTCTTGATTTGTAGCGCGTTTGCATCGTATGCAGCAAAATTTGCCACTTTTGCCATAGTTGCATTTCCATCAAAAGTATTAATAGCTTGCCCTAAACAGCTCGCGGGAGGCGGATTTACTGCACACTCTGCCCGATAAGTTCCTGCAGAAATTTTATTACTCAAGGTTTCAGCCGAGATGCAGTAGGTACCACTTGGAGCAACTACCTGGTTTGCTGGACATGTAATTGCAACACCAGACGAACCTCCGCCAACGTTGTCGCACTCGATTGCTGTTACCCGGAGAGAGCCGTCCTTGCATTTGATAGTAGCCACTTGGTTAATTACTCCACCAGTTGCACCTGTGCTCTTACAACCTTTGATTCCTTCATCATAGAAGTACCCCGCCCCACAATTAATCCAATTATTTCCGCCATTTGTGGCACTCCCTGGATTCGGTGTGTTTACAGCAATCGTTCCACCACATGATGTTGTGACTTTATTGGCCGCTGCAGAGCAATCAATCTGACCAGTGTTTGAGACAATTGGTGCAATACATGCTCCGTTCTCGCTACGGATCATTCCATTCATACATCCCGTTGAATTAATTGTGTTCCCTGCAACAGAGCAGCTATTTGCACTGGCGTTATAAACTCCACCGGCCGTTGCACAAGCGCCTGCTAGTTGAGTGGTGCTTGCACCAACCCCACTACCGATAAACCCGGCGTTATTGCATTGTTCAACGGTGTACATGCCGCCTTTGCAATTCATCATGGTCCCGCCTGATGATGCTGTTCCGCCACCGGCACAGGCTGGAGTATTTGCAGAGGATGCTGCCTTGCAATCAATTGCGGTACCACCAG
>RFXN01000152.1 GCA_009921625.1 Candidatus Fonsibacter lacus
GAGAGTTGCAGCATCAACGATTTGATCTGCGCGATAGAGCAGACCAGCTGCTGCTTCGCCTGCGAACTCATCATTGTTGACGATATCTGGAGTCTGACCAGATGCAATGAGGGTCTTTACCTTCTGGCCAATTTCTGGCCAGGCAACGACGTCAACGTCAACCTTGATACCTGGGTTGGCATTTTCGAAGTCTTGTGAGAGACCGTCATAGTAATTAACCATGTCATCGGTGTAGGAAGCCATGACCAACTTCAAGGTCACATCTGCTGCCTGTGATGGCACAGCCGCAACTGCGAATGACGTTGCAAAGCCAAGAGCTGCAACGGCCGCAATCTTGCGGGTACGGAATTTTTTCATTTACTTTCTCCTAACTCAGTTGGCGCCAAGTGAAATGGAGCTCAAGTTAGGGCCCTTCCGGAGCCCTATTTGTACCCCTAGCCCATCACGTTTTTACTGGTTGAATCAAGAGATTTAGAGAGTTTTTATATGTATTTTTCATAACGTTTGGGCCTGCAGAATTTAGCTTTTGAAGGGTAGGTGCAACGGTTCCGCAACCTGGAAAATCAGCCAAAATCTCATCCAGGGAGTATTTCGGGGTATTTGACGAGACCCCTTCCGCGGGCAAAGGTGGGCTCATGGCGATAAAAATTTCTGAGGTTTCTGCCCGACGCGTAACGGTGACCCTGCCCCGACCAGTGAAGCTGGGGGAGTATCTAATTAAGGCTCGTGGCTATTGCGTAACAACTGTCCGCCTAGAGGATGGCAGCGTTGGCCACGCCTTTGGATTAGATCGTGGTGGGCCAGTTGCTGAGTGCGTTAACACGCTTATTGCACCGGCATATAAGGAAATTTTTTCTGGAGATCCAGTCGCTGCTTGGGATGTGCTTTATCGACGAGCAAGCGCTCCGCTCTCATCTGGCGCCGCACTTCGCGGTTTCTCACTCGTCGATTTGGCAGCGCATGAAGCGGTGGCAAAGAGCGCAGGGAAAAGCGTTGCACAACTCTTTGGAAAAAGGGAGAAGAAAATTCCAAAGTGGGCGGTAATTGGATATCCACCATCGCGTGGACCAGAAGATATTGAATGGGAAGTCCGCGCGGCAGTCGCAGCTGGTGCGCAAGGCGTCAAACTTCCCGTTGGCATGACACCTGAATTAACTCGAGAGCGAATCATCGCTGCGTTAGATACCAAACTCTGTCCCGTCTCCACTGATCTTGCCTTCTCTTGCCGGACTGCAGAGGATGCGATGAAGATTGTTGGCGGCCTTGATCTAGCCTGGGTTGAAGATCCTTTCGTTTCCGGAAGTTTGATGGAGTTAAAGAAATTGCGCTCATTACTTAATTCACCACTTGCCAGCGGGGATGATGAGACCCATCTCTACCACCCGCAAGCATTTGTCGAAACCGGAGCGGTAGATATCTTGCGAATCGACACCACGTGCCAAGGTGGCCTCTCGCGCCTACTGCAACTTAATGATTATCTAGCAGCGAAGAATCTCCCAGTTTCATGGCATGTTTACGATGCATGGCATAGCCAGGTCGCTTCAATTCTTGATGTAGAGAGCATCTCTATTGAATATTCCGCACCTGGCGCAAGCGTCGATGCGCTCGCCGAATTAATTGTCGCTAAGCAAAAAGATGGCGGCGAAAGCTCAACAACAGGCTGGTGTTTTACCTTGCCAGAGATGCCCGATGAGTTAATGGGAATTGATAGCGACCCTGATTGGAGCGCGCTCAACCTTAAAAATTAATAAGTTGCGCGTCCACCAGAGGTGTCGAAGCAGAAGCCGGTAGTAAATGAACATGCCTTCGAGACGGCAAACGAGATCATCTCGGCTACTTCTTCAGCTTCGCCGAGGCGACCCATTGGAATACGCGAGATCATGTACTTAAGGGTCTCTTCGCTCGTATTGGCATTCATTGGAGTTTTAATGACTGCAGGAGCGATGGAATTAATCGTGATGCCTTCTGTCGCCACTTCCTTGGCGATTGCTTTCACAAATCCAATCATCGCTGATTTAGAGAGGACGTAAGGAGTCATTCCAGGGTTACCTTCTTTTCCAGCAATCGAGGCAACATGAACGATACGTCCATACTTCGCAGCCTTCATATGTGGAAGCGCAGCTTGGGTTAACCAAATTGCACCGAGGAGATTGACGGAGAGCACTTTCTCGATATCGGCAGCAGTAATC
>RFXN01000153.1 GCA_009921625.1 Candidatus Fonsibacter lacus
CACGCAATTAAGGTAAGAAAGGAAAAGAAAATGACAACTAGTCATTTGAGGGCAATACCCTCAGGTGTTCAGGGATCGATTAAAGTCAGTGATGGCCAAGTAGCTATCTCTGATGTAGTTATCGATAACGCTGAACTAGCAACATATTTAAAGACCTTTGAAACTCAAGAATTACAAATTTGGGCTTTCATTGACTTGGTGAATTACGCGCTCTATGTCAAGAAATTGGCTGGCAGCACACTAGAGACTGAAAATGTTAGAAAGTCTGCAGAAATGGCGGTCCAGAAACTTGATGGAACTGTTGCCTCCGTAATGCAAACAATCCAGACATCTACAGATCAACTCATCCACCCAGAGACCGGGGTTATTGCTCAGAAGTTAAAGCAAGTCGTTGAATTGCTTAATGCAGATAGCGCTCAGTCACTTAAGACCATGCTCTCTCCTCAGGATGCTGAAACGCCTCTTGGTCAGCTCTTAAATTCAATTACTACAACTCTTAATACTCATGTAAGTGGTATTAAAACTGACATTGGCTTCGTTAAGTCAATCCTTGATGGTTATATTGGGGCTCAAGAGAAGAAGAAAGAGCTCTATGCAAATTCACGCGAAAAAGGTGGAGACCTCGAAGAAATTCTTGACGAGATAATCCAGCGTGAGGCAGCTGTTCACGGCGATGATGCTCGTTACACCGGGGATACCCCTGCTCCTTCAGGAGAGAATGTGGGAGATGAAGTAATTACTCTGAATCTCGCAGTTACCTCGAATGTCCCAGTAAACATCGTCTGGGAAGCAAAAACTGATAAAACCTTCAAAGATGCAAAGGGTAGATTAAAGCGTGACAAGGTTGCTATTGAGCTTAACTCAGCTATTAGCAATCGCGATGCAGTCTGCGGAATCTTTGTCTCTGATGCCAGAGGGTTAAACCTAGATCTTCAGCCAAGTTGGCAGGAGTTCGAAGGTAATAAGCTAGCCATCGTAATAGATACTGATAATCCTGATGAACGCTTAGTCAGGCTGGCCTATCTATGGGCTAGATCATATGCACTTCGCGCAATTGCTCCGGCTGATACTGAATATGACGTCGATGCAATTGAGCGAGTAATTAAAGGATGCGCACACTCCAATTAAGAACAACATCATTAAAGCTCAGGAGTATGTGGAAGAGTTCGAGGAGAACATAGACACGATGCTTGAAGAGCTACGTGAACTAATTACCCCAGAGAGTGAGAGCAATTAGTTCCGAATAAATGTGAGGACCGCCTATCCCCCTTCTAGGTGGTCCTCTATTTTTCGGGTAATATTCTCTTTAGGTCAAAGAGATCAGACGTTCTAGCCCTTTAGCTAGTCTGACGCCAACCGAGCTCCGTGCGCGGTGGTCCTAGAGGAAGACCGGCCCAGTTGAAAGCCTTCTGGGAATGCGCGGATCTCAAAGTGATGAGGTCCAGATTAGGACCGGTTATGTCTATTGGTTATCAAAGTGTTCAAGTTTCACCTGAAAGACTCCTTGAGCTGAAGCAAGAGATGGATAGCGCCCAAGGAGAGAAGAAGTATTACCGCTTTAAGGGATGGCTCCATTATGCCAACTTAGATAGATGGCAGAAGCAGGGCCATCACTTTCATTACCTAACTGATTGCAGTGATGGTGGAGAGAAGCTCTTATGTACTTGTGGCCTCTTTATTGAAGGGCCATTAGAGGATGAGGCAAGTATTAGCCAGAGGATCAAATCAAAGCTCTCTGACTTTAAGTTAGATGAAGTGCAGATGGCTAGGGGACATAGAAGCCTTGATGACTTCTCCTCTGCTACTGCAGCTCTTATCTTCAACTTTATCTGGGATTCTAAAAGTGGTGATTACCTATGGAGCAGTTACTGCCAGATCTGTGGTGAGGTATTAGTTGAGAAATCTAATGAAGTAGCAAAGGCATTTACCCAGAGCCATAACGCCTCTTGTCTGGAGAAGTTATGAGTAGCACTGATCTAAGGCATGCCAATTTAATCTGTGAGGTTGCGGGTGGTTTCTTTCAGGCTTACTGCGCCTGCGGGTGGAGCTCAACTATCTCCTTTTATGAGGAGATAGATCTGCTTCGGGCGATGCATGCCCATGCGGTAGTGAGCTTTCCTGGCTTTAGATAGGGGTAGTGACAGATTAGAACAGATGTACTAATGTACCGCTCCCCCTGATAGCCGCTC
>RFXN01000154.1 GCA_009921625.1 Candidatus Fonsibacter lacus
GCAACATTGGTCATTTCTGCCGCTGTCAAAACTTGCCCTGCTGTAAATGTTTCGCGTGTTGCCATAGTTACCTCACTTTATCCTAAAACATTTGTTGAGTCGATGATGCCATATACAGCGTCGTCCAGTATTAGTTCGTAGACGATTGTCGTTGGTGCGGTGAAATACATGATCGCATGGCCGTTGCCGACGCTAATTGTGTGTTCTATGCCCTCAATCGATAATTCTTGTGCTAGTTGTGTTGTTCCTGCGCCGCTACTACTAAACGTCTTTTCTATGGTTATCGTGTCACCGATATCAACTATGGCTACTGTGTCGCGTTGCGCTGTAGTCAATTTGTTTAGGTTTGTGCCGACTGCCGTATAGCGTGCCTCAGGTTCGGATTCAAGCAAATAGGTTGCTAACGCCAACGCTGCCGTGTCGTTGTGCAACAGCGAATCGGTGATACTTGTTGTTTGCACAAAATATTTTGCTTGACTGGCTGCGTCGTCAGCAATTTGTTGTGTGCCACCAATGATTGCTACGGCCGCCCGGTTCACAACTTGATCTGCTTCAAACGATATGCCAATTTCGTCGTACGGTATGTTTGTGCCGTCGTCGTGAAAATCGGCAACCGAACCGCTAAGCGTGTTACCGACACGCGGTTGAAACGTCAGGTCGCCGTCACGCGACATAAACAATCTGCCTTGTTCGGCTGAATTTATTTGTGTGCAATATTGCAACACGTTTGTACCTGCTGCGACCGTGAACGCCGCCGAACCACCCAAAGTTTGTGTGCCGGTGCTGATGTTGCGTTGCGCTATTGGAAACGCTACCTCAGGCAAATTGAGCACCGCGCTTAAACGAACGCTCGACAATTCCTCGCTGACGTTGTATTCATTTAAATATGTTTGCGACAACAAATAGAAATCGTCGGCACAATAAACCGTTACGGTGTCAATACCACCTAACGCAAAGTTGTAGTCATAGTTGACGATGTAACCGTTAAACAAATATTGTTTTGTGTTCGTGTTGTCGTATCGAGCCAATCTGACATGTCGCATTGGTGCTAAACCGGGTTGCGCTGTCGTCGGGTCATAATACGGGCTATTGGTATCAAACGGGTTAAATAAACCGCTTGTGTCAAGCATGTTAAACACCATTGTGCCTGCGCTGAACTGGTCGCCTTGATCGCGTCTGCCGCGTTTAACAACGATGTTATTTACACCCGTTGTGACCGTCGCATAATTTGTTGTGCCGTTCAAAACGTATGTTGTGTTGTTTAACACGCCAGCAATTGCGTCATCAAGTATGAACGCGTCTTGTAGAAATCCTGTGTCAATTTCTAGGCTGTAGTTGCCAGCGCCGACGATTGCTGTGCCAGCCATTACGCAACCTGTATCTGTGCTGGCCCTGCCGACCTGTTGTATGCGCGAATGGCGTTGACGACCGCTTGACCGATTTCGGCGCTAGTCGACAAACCGCCGTTCACGTTCACCGTGATACCGCCAACGCCACTATTGCGATTTAACGGTACGACCGCTTCTGGCCCCTTTTCACCGATCATCGCCAACGTGGGCGAATTAACTATGCCACCTTCGGCCAACATAGGTATGTTCGGCACGCTAAAACTTTTGCCACCAAAACCCGGCACCCAATCCGGAAACTTAAACGACAATTTACCGATTGTGTTATTCCATAGTTTTGCTATTGCGTTAAATATGTTTTTGTAAATGTTTAACACGCCCTCAAAATAACTTGTCAAAAAATCTAAACTCACTGTCACACCTGTTTTGATTGCGTTGAATACCGTGTCGACTACGGTGCGGACAACCTCAAATTTTTTGTATAGCATTACCAACGCCGCAACGAACGCAACAATAGCCAAAATGACTAGCGCTATCGGGTTTGCCGACATAACAAAATTGAACGCCGCTTGCGCCGCTGTAGCAACCTGTGTGGCGATCGTCCACGCTTTAATAGCCACATTTGCAACAACTATTGCGGCCGCTAAACCGCCGACCGTGCCAGCAATAATCAAAAACAATGTCGTGTTTTCCTGCGCCCATTTTGCGACCGGTTGCAATATTTCTAACAATTTTTGCAACGCTGGCAACAACGCCGCGCCGATCGATTCCTTTGTTTCGTCCATAGCAATTTTCATCGACTTCATACGGCCCTCGTATGATTGCGCCGCAACGTCGGCCGCG
>RFXN01000155.1 GCA_009921625.1 Candidatus Fonsibacter lacus
TGATCGTCATCGCGCTTCGGAGTTAAACGACTTGATATGTGCAGACTCAGAGCGTGCAATATCTGGCTCATTGGTAAAAACCTTTCCGGCCTTAGCTTTTGCAATTCTTCGTCTTCATCGCGCGCGATCTGGAGAGAATCCACCTCGACTTTTTGCAGGTCCAGAGCAGGAGTACTTCATCCGGGAACTCTTAGCAGGAGCGGCGTCAGCAAATCTCTATCAGTGGCCGGAGCAGGTATTAAACGCTTCGCAAACATCGGCTTTTGCCCGAGAGCTTCGCGACCTCATCTCACGTGCAATAGAACTTGGCATCTCTCCTGAAGAACTAAAGGTATTAAGCGTCAATCAAAAATATCCCCTTTGGGAGGCGGCAAGTAATTTTTACACCAACTATCGCGAGCTTTCTGGACTCGCACACGAGAACGCTTTCGATTCCAGTGAAATGATCTATCAAGCAACCATCGCGCTAAAAAATGATCAAGAATTTCGAGAGGAGATTCGTTCGCGCCATGTGGTGATACTGGTTGATGAATTCCAGGAGAGCGATCCAGCACATCGAAAACTCCTAGAAGCGCTCTATTCCGATGAACTCACTCTCTATGTAGACCCAGATAGCGCTATCGGCCGTTTTCGCGGAGCGGACCCCGAGAGTATTCCCTCAATATTTGATCGCTATCGAGATTCCCGTGGGAACCCTGCTGACCAAATAACGCTCACCCTTGATTACCGCGCAACACAAGCGATAACTGATCTCGGGGTAGCGCTTGCGCAGAGATTCTCCTTCTCCAGAATGAACGCGCATCGCCTTCGAAGTTGCGCGGGAAAGAATTTCGGTAATAAAGAGGTAGAAGATACTCCAAAGCCGATAACGCTCGCCCAATGCGAGAGCGCTCACGATGAAGCGCGTGTGATAGCGCAACACTTCCAGGGTAAGCACTTGCGCAACGGAATCCCGTATGGCGAGATGGCTGTAATTATTCGCTCCCCGTCAACACGTGCAACAACACTTAGACGAGTATTTGCTTCACTTAACATTCCAGTACGCGAAGAGATTCAGAGCCTTCCACTTAATAAACAACCAGCAGTTGCACCCCTGCTAACGCTTGCTTCTCTCGCCTTCGCGCTAGCGGGGAAAACTCTAACAACTGAGCGCGCAGAGGAGCTGCTACCCAACACTTTGGTAGATGAGTTGCTGCTCTCTCGCTATGGTGGCGCCGACTTTCTCACGTTAAAACGTATTCGCGCGACTCTGATTAACTCACGTAAAAGTGATGATACGAGAAATTCACATCAATTAATTCGAGAGTACCTCACAACGTCAGTAGTTGATTTAGAGTGGAGTGAATTTGCTCCAATAAAGCGCATCTCCGATTTAATAGCTAGCGGTATTAAGGCGGTGCGACCCGGAGCAACAAGTGAAGATGTTCTTTGGGCGCTTTGGAGTAGCGCAAAAGATGAGAGTGGAGCGCCTCTTGCGCAACGTTGGCAACGAGATGCCATAGAGGGAGATGAGAGCGCCGATCGAGATCTTGATGGAGTTCTAGCGCTCTTCGAGGCAGCAGCTCGTTATGCAGATCAGCGTCCGGGAAGTACTGGTAACGCATTTATTAAACAATTGATCTCTGAATCGATAGCTAGCGACACTATCGCAGCGAGAGCACAGCGCCCTGATGTTGTCAGCATTCTCACTACACATGCAGCAAAAGGTCGACAGTGGTCAGTTGTTGCAGTTGCTGGGGTTGAAGAAGGTATCTGGCCAAATCTCACTCCGCGCGGCTCACTTCTTGGCAGCGAACGTTTGGTGGAATCACAACGCGAAGGGAGCGCAACTGATAGAACTTCGCGGGAATATCAATTATCAGCCCTAGCTGCCTTAAAAGATGATGAGCGAAGGCTCTTTTACAACGCAATAACCCGGGCTAAATCCGCATTAATTATCACGACCACGGTAGGAGAAGATGCACGCCCATCACAATTCTTTAGCGAAGTAGCTGAAATATTAAATGTTGATGAGGAAGAGCTATCGGCTGTCGAGGCTGGAATTTATCTGACGCCCGCACGGCTAGTTGGAGCGCTCCGCAAAGAAGCAGAGAGCAGTGATTCCGCCAGATCCCAGGAAGCAATTTCGATTCTTGCCTACTT
>RFXN01000156.1 GCA_009921625.1 Candidatus Fonsibacter lacus
TTGCCGAAGTTTCGCCCGGGCGGTTTGCTTCTCGTGCACGCCGGTGGCGACGCCGGCCTCTTCAGCGCCATCATCGGCGGCTGGGCCAACGGCTCACTCGGCAGCGACCTAGTCTCTAAACTTGTCTCATGAAAAGCGCGCTTGTTTTTGGAGGACGCTCCCCAATTGCGCTTGAGTTATGTAACCAGCTCGTTGCCAATAATTATCACGTGCATTTGGCCACGCGAATCAAAGACGATTCAATCGTCAAACTCGCAACTGAAAATGGATGTGCAGAGTTACATGAATGCGATTTCGAAAACTTGGAAGATTCAATTGCTCTCGCCAACAAAATTGACAATGAGTCGGGTGGGCTCAATGCGGTCGCATTCCTGCAAAGATTTCGAGGTCAAGCCCCCGAACCATTTAAACAATATGCGATTGAAGTAAATACTCCGTTTCAAATAATATTCAATTTAGCTAGGCGCTCCCGAACAAATCAGTGCACAATCGTTTTGGCAACGTCTCCTGCTGCCGACCGAATCGTTGATGATCAAGATTTTCAATACCATGCTTCGAAAGCTGCCATAACTCAACTTGTTAGATACTGTGCAGTTAATTTTGCTTCGTCCAACATCCGTACCAATGGGGTTAACCCTGGCACATTTGTTTACAAGTCACGCGCCGCTTCATATTATGCCGAACACCCAGAGTTTTTCGAACTCATCAAAAAAATTGTACCAATTGGTCGAATTACTACCTGTGAAGAAATTGCGTGCACGGCGATGTTTTTGCTTGGTCAGCAAAGTTCAAACATTAATGGCCAGATCATTAATATTGACGGTGGTCTTTCAAGCCGAAATCTCACAATCTAGTTTTTAATACTTAAATAATCTTCAAACTGGTTTCTCAAAGCTTTTAGTTCCAGGCTCACCTCGCCATGTTTTATAGGGGACTTCCTCTAAAACGGGCCAAATCCGAGAAAAGATTACACCTGCATCACATGCATCTTGGTTGTTTGAAATTATTTGAGAGACATAACGAGGGGCAAGAACAACACAGTAATTAGCCCGACGCGATTCAAAAAAAATGTAGTCCTTGCTCACAGTTGGTATCGCAAAACCAGGACTCTCAAGTCCCTGCCGATACGGATCATCATCGATTAAAGCTTTCAAATAATGCCCTATCCCCAAAGAATAAATCAGTGTTGTCGCACCAATTGATGAGCCGTAGCCGACAATTCCATCAGCCACTTTTGGCTCAAAATATTTACCCGCTGCTGATCTAACGTGATCAATTGCAAACTCCATCGGTTTCCAAACCGATGGCAAAAAAACCCCGTAATCAATCTCATAACTTTTAGCCTCGGAAACTGACCTCTCTAATTCATAATTAGATCCTCTATGTTGGATATAACAACGTAGCGACCCACTCTTTGATGGGACTCTCTGCGCTCTGAAAATCTCTAGTCCATGTTTTTCCAAGAATCTTGACAACGAAACAACAGAAAAATAACTTATATGTTCATGATTTATAACTTCTAGTTGCATATTGTCAACGACATCTAATACATAATTTGTTTCCATTGCGAAGATGCCGTCTGTCGCCAAAAGTGCGTTTATACCTATCATAAAATCGTCAAGGTCAGTGACATTTGCAACCATAAAATTAGCAACGATCAACTTGGCTTTACCATATTCATCAGTTATGTCCTTTGCAACAGACGATCCAAAGAATTTTGAAATAGTTTTGACACCACGTCCCAGTGCCACCGCCGATAAATTTTGAGCTGGATCAACTCCGAGACATCGAACTCCCTTTTCAGCGTAGAGCGACGCAAACAAACCATCATTGCTGCCTACTTCAACCACCAAATCTTTTGAGTTGAGGTGTAAGAGAGAATTGAGGTGCTCTGCGTATTTTCGGTATGCACCACTCAAAACCTTGTTTACAGCCCCAGGCCGTGATAAGTAGTGCTCATACATTCCTTCAACGTCGACTACCACCGAAGTTTGAAAACCATTACAGTCCAGACACTGCAATACTTCAAGCGGAATCAAATTGGCATTTACCGCACCTTTGCCCGCCGGTAGGTATCGATCACCAAAAGGAGTATCGCGAAGTTTCAGTGCCAGATCTAAATTCGAAGAT
>RFXN01000157.1 GCA_009921625.1 Candidatus Fonsibacter lacus
ATCGAAGCAACGTCAGGATCTTGAGACTCGAGAGCTTCGTAACTTGCTCCGTAATACTTTGCGCTCATCCCATCCCCTGATCCCCTGGCAACGCAGTCAACGCTACTCGTCGCAGGTAATAGTAAATACCGTACTTGTTCTCAGCATCTGCTGGAAATCTAGTCCAAATCCTGACGTATCTCAGGCCAGACCTGGCGCAGACTCGCCTGATCAATAGCGCCCACGCGAATAATTCGTGGTGGAGCAACTGTGCAATCGACAACAGTGCTCACCAAAGCGGCAGGTGAATCAGGGTCGGTGGCTGTACTACCGCCATCGATAATCACATCGATATTTCTGCCGAAGACTTCGCTTACTAACGCAGGTTCTGTAAATGGCGCTCTACCCGCAAGCCCAGCTCCCGCGACTGCCAAAGGTCCAGTTTCATTAAGTAGTCGGATTGCAAAATCTGCACTTGGAACGCGGACTGCAATTTGATCAAGAATTCTTTCGTCACCGAGGTCCCACGTTAACGCAGCATGTGGTCGCAAATAGAGTGAGAGCAACCCTGGCCAAAAACTCTCCATCAAAGCGCTTGCAGCAGCGGAAGGTTCGCGAATAATTCCAACTATTCGAGATTTATCACCAATCATCACTGATGCTGCTTGACCTGGTGGATCGCTTCGAAGAAGGTGGAGTTCGCTTACTGCAGCTCGGTTGAAAGCATCCGCAGCAAAGACATAGCTATTCTCCAACGGAAACGAGATCACGTTGCCAGAGCGAATTTCGCGAAGCGCGCGATCAATTGCTGCTGGATTTTCAATACTCACTAGCTCTGCCATTACTTAATCACCCCACTACTCCATCGAGCTCTATTGTCTAAATCATAGTGAAGAGTTACATCATTAAAAGAGCGCTCCAGCGCCTCACAAATAGCCTTGCCATGACTTTCATGATGCTCTATCGCCAGGTACCCACCTGGTTTTAATGCACGAATCGCGCACTCAATAAATAGCAGCGGAATCTCAACTCCAGTGTCCCCGCCAAAAAGCGCAACGTGTGGTTCAAAACCGTGAACCTCTACTGGAAGTTCTTCGCCATCAGGAATGTATGGCGGGTTTGCGATTACGACATCAAATCTATTTTTGCCATCAAAGTTTTCAACATCATCATTGATGATAGTTAGCTCGCGATTACATTCCCGAACATTTCGCTCTAACCAAGTGAGAGCAGCGCGCTCTTTCTCCACTGCAGTCACTCGAACATGAGGTACTTCGCTTGCGATGCTTAATCCCAACGCGCCTGATCCTGCACCAAGATCAACTACAAGTGGTTCTGGAATTGCTGAGATTCGAGCGATCACTCCATCAATGATGGATTCGCTCTCAGGTCGTGGAATGAAAACTCCCGGACCAACCGCGAGCGTGAGATGGCGGAAATAAGCTCGGCCGGTGATGTATTGAATTGGCTCACCAGTCATCCGCCGCGCTACCCAACTTCGAAAATTTACCTCTTCGTTGGTTGCTACCTGATCGCAAAGAAGCACTTCACTTCGATTGAGGCCGGTAGCCTCAGCGAGAAGTATCAGCGCATCTAAGGCGGGATTTATAGCGCTCTCACGTAGCTCATTTTCTGCCCATTGTAATAATTTTCGCGGCGCGTTCATATATTTTTTAGCCTGCAGCTAAGCGAGTTTCCTTATCAGCATCAATCAAAGCTTGAATCACTGGGTCTAATTCACCATCTAGTACCGCTGAGAGATTATTTGCTTTGAAGTTGACTCGATGATCACTCAAACGATTCTCTGGAAAGTTATAGGTGCGAATTCGTTCGCTCCGATCAACGGTACGAATCTGGCTCTTTCGCTCAGCAGCTGCTGCTGCCTCTTGCGCCTCAACTGCTGCGGCGAGCAATCGAGCGCGCAAAATTCGAAGCGCTGACTCTTTATTTTGCAACTGACTCTTTTCATTCTGACATGAAACAACGATTCCAGTAGGAATATGGGTTAGACGCACTGCGCTATCAGTGGTGTTAACGCTCTGCCCACCTGGACCACTAGAGCGATATACATCAACGCGAACATCATTCATATTTAATTCGACATCGATTTCATCGGCTTCGGGGAGTACCAGCACCCCGGCAGCCGAGGTA
>RFXN01000158.1 GCA_009921625.1 Candidatus Fonsibacter lacus
TTTGCTTGCCATAATTCGAGAAAAGAACGGTCAAACGCAACATCATGATTTGCAGCGATATGGCCATAGTTGATCGCAGCGAGTGTCAAAGAGGCCCACGTCACCAGTAAAGGGAGAAGCGTAAATACATTCCGCAAAAGCTCAAGTCTACGAACGGTGACACTGTAAAACTCGTCTGCGCGCGCTTCAACCGCGTCAGGATTCAATCGAATGGTGATCCCAGCTACACCACCAAGGACTGCCCTCCCAAGATCAAGTGCATCGTACGCATCCTGCATGACCCCAAGCAGCCGACGGTCTATCTGCTGGAGCTCAATACTCAACTCACGCGTAATCGATACCTTTGTCGAGTCGGATGGTGTATCCGTGGAGGCACTCATGCAACTATCACACTTTCATTCCTGAAGAGCCCTACTTTTTTGAGAGCTCAGAAACCTTCAACCGTATCCGAGAGATTGCTGCACCTAGGTCGTCACCTAGAACCTGAAGGTCTTGAGTTGTGCGCCGTCCATCCTCTTCGCTGTCACTGAGAAGTTCGTTGATCCGGCCTATCCAATCGGCAAGCCAGCCGAAGCCAGGAAGTTTCATCAAGCGTGTGGGACTGGAGTTGTTCAGTGCCAGTCGGCGCTCGCGGATACGTTCCGACGCTTGCTTGGAGAGATCCAGGGCACTCACGACATCACGATGGATGCGCTGCAATTCATCCAATTCACGACCAAGTATGATTGCACGAGCCTCATACAGTGACACATCTGAGAGACGCCGGGCGCGCTCTTCCTCATCCACTCGAACACTGCGAGATAACGCTTCTAGTTCACTTTTTACCGAAGAAATACTTGATCGCAGGTCGTTGGTGAGCTGAACGCTATCACGAGATAATGACAGCTGAAATTCCTGCGAAGCTCGTTGGAATACACTTTCAATATCTCCACCTGCAATGGAGAACCGAGCCTGCAGAACTGCGACAGCGGCATCCAAAGCAGTAGTGACTTTGCCGACCACATCCTTTATTGCAGGCTCAAGTGATTCCTTAGCCTGAGAAGCCAACCCATCCCCGAAATTTTTCGCCAAACCATCGACCAACGCATGCATGGCACCGCGGTCATCACTCGCTGGCCTAGGCACACGCGGCACAGCGCGGTCCTCACTCCTTGACGCCATAATCAATCCTCATTGTATGACAAACTTATGATTACTAATCACTGTAATTGTGGCAATATCGGTATTGGCATACATCCTTATTGGGGGGAAATATTATGCGAATATCATTTATTACATTCTTCATGTTTTAGTTGTGATCTTCCAGCCGCCGAAGACTTTCAACTTCAAAGTGACGGACAAAAGAAACTAGCACTCTGCAAACGCTGCTTGGTTTCAGCAATAGAAGATACAAAAGAAGCCAATCAGATATCCCGCGATATCGTAGCCAAACTTTCCGGCAAAGAATTCACATTTCCTGGCCGGACACCCCTCGTCCACTTATCGACCGACCTCGGCGATAACCATAATGTCATCGGGTCGGCAAGATACTCGTTCCATCCGAGGTCTGGAGGACGGACCCGTGCGGTCTTCAACCAAATTACGGTGCTCTATGGTGTAGCGCGAAGCCATTTCATTGAGATTTGCGCTCACGAACTTGCCCACGTATGGCTTGGTCAGCGTGGCTATCACTATCTGCCGACATCCATTGAAGAAGGATTCTGTGACCTAGTTGCTTACAGTGTACTTGACGCTACTGACGATCTTGATGAAGTTGGAAGCTATAGACTGCATACCTTGCTTATGTCTACTGAAGCGGAATCAAGCGTGGGGTTTCAGCAGCTTTGGACGCACTATGCGCAGGGAGGACTGGTGCGGCTGGTGGCGAATTTGCCCACAATTGCTCGCTAACGGTGCAATGAACTTACCGAGCGCTTAGCAAGCGTTTTCCAAGACGCCATGGTGCTGCTTCGAGCGTACAAAGAACCAATTCTCTCCAGTTGACAACCATGCCCGCGCGTGACACCATGCGCTGGCTTGTTGCAAACGATTCGCAGGAATGCGCCCCGGCCCTGCCAGGAAGTCGACCGC
>RFXN01000159.1 GCA_009921625.1 Candidatus Fonsibacter lacus
ACCGCAGCAGCGAGCCAGGTTCGCTTTATACGAGTCTTTCTGATCATTGTTTTCCTTCCATCGAGGGTTTGGCTAGGTGCTATTAATCTACTGGTTACCTGGCGGTAACCAATCAATGCGCAGGCTTCTTATGGCGATGCTTGCGCAAATTCTCACCTGGTCCATTTGGGGTAAATATCACTGAGAGAATCAGCAATACGCTCACAATTAGACCTGGTAGATAGTTGTTTAGTTTATCGGCGTCACCCAGCCTGTCGGCAAGGGCCACAGATATCTCAGGAATGACCACGAGAATGAAGGCCCCCAGGACAACCCCAGGAAGACTTGAGATTCCAGCTAGAACTGCCCCGGTCACCAGGGCAAATGAGAGGGCTAGCCCATATGCCCCAGGGGCGACAAGACTAATAGTCATCGCCAGAACCGCTCCGGCAAGACCTGCAAGGCCAGAGCTAACAGTGAAGGCAAGAACCTTCATACGTGATGAATGAACCCCGCAGAGCTCTGCAGCTAGAGAATTTCCGCGAATCCCTCGCCAGGTGCGACCAAAACGCGATGAGAGAATATTTGAAGTAATAAATAAGGCAATCAATGCAAAAAAGCTAGCAATCCAAAAGAACCATTTATATTGCGTGAATTCATCGCCAAATCTCTCTGGCGGGAAACCAACATCAAATAGAAGTCCAGGCTCTCCCCCAAGGAAAGCAAATTGATTTGCAATCGATGGAAGGCCAACAGCCAGTGCAAGAGTCGTTCCTGCTAAATAAGGCCCAGATAATCTTGCAGCTGCAGCTCCAAGAAGCGCACCAAATAGCGATGCAGTAACAATTGCCATTAAAAATGCAAACCAGATCGGGGTATTTAAATTATTTAGAGTCAGAGCTGCGCCATAACCACCAACAGCCATCATCGCACCATTGCCTAGTGAGACTTGGCCGGAATAACCAGTTAGCAGAACAATTGAAGCAAGTGCGATGGTATACATCGCCATCTGAGCTCCTTGATAAACACGTAGTTCATCAACGCGATCGCCAATTATTAGTAATGCCCAACCGATGAGAATAAAGATAGCTATTTTCTTACGCACGGCGGGCCTTGCCTTTCGCCATGATTCCATCTGGCTTAATCAGCAGAACCAAAATCAAAACACTAAATCCGCCAATAAAGACCAGAGAAGATCCGACGTAGTTCAAAATAAATGTAAGGCCAATTCCAAGCACAAGGGCTCCAATTACAGATCCGACCATACTTTCAAGCCCGCCAATTACCGCTGCAATAAATCCAAAGACAAGCAAGAGATCTAATGAATAAGGGGAAAGGAAGTTATTTGATGTAAATAACATTCCCGCAACCCCGCCGACTGCCCCTGCAATGGACCATCCAATCGTTCTGGTTTGGGCCGTCTTTATGCCAGCTAATTGAGCAATCTCCGGAGCATATGCAGAAGCCCTAAGAGCTAGGCCTAAGTTGGTGCGCTGGAAAATATAGGCAAGAGCAATAAGAATTATTGAAACTGTAGCAATAATTAAGAGATCCAGATTTGAAAACGGAATTGTGCCACTTCCAACAGTAAAGCCATCGGTTGAGGCTGGCGCATCAATTGATTTGTACTCTCCGCCCCAAGTTATTCCCACAATACTTCTGATTAGCCCAAGTAAACCTAGGGTGGCGATGACAGGCGCTACAACGGCTGCAGGCCCAGAGGTTGCATGTTTAAAGAGCACGCGCATAAAGAAGTAATCAACGCCTGCGCCAACTAGCGCACCTGCTGCAATTGCAAAGACCAGACCTAGCCAGAAAATCTCAGATCTAGATGCAATCTCAAAGCCAATATAGGTAGAGAGCATCGCCTGTCCTGCTTGCGCAAAGTTAACTACCCGGGTTGATCTCCAGACTAAGACAAGCGCTAAGGACATAAGGGCATAGATTGATCCAGATGAAAATCCGATAAGAATAGTTTCAATTACTTTTTGCATCAGTACC
>RFXN01000160.1 GCA_009921625.1 Candidatus Fonsibacter lacus
AGCTTGACGAGGGACGAAGAGATAAATTACTTGAGATTGCAGAGAGCGCAGAGCAAACTTTTATCACAGTCGCGGTAGAAAGTGATTTACCTAAAGCAATCCAAGGCGCTAGATTCAAAGTTGAGCTGGGCAAGGTTGTAACCCTATGAAGCGCGATATCGCAAAAGAGCTATATCGTTCTTATAGAAGTGGTTATAAGAAGAAGAAAGAAATAGTTGATCAAGAGCGCAGTCTTAACGGTGAGCCAGAAAAGATTTCAAGCCTAATAAACGAATTAGTACTAAATAGAGAGTGGCGACAAGGTATTGCTGAAGGAAATCTTTTTAGTGATTGGGCTCAAATTGTTGGCAGTGATGTTGCAGAGCACGCCACACCAATTACGTTATTCGAAGGAAAATTAACAATACAAACCTCATCAACTGCTTGGAGTACTCAACTTCGTTTAATAGAGAGCGAGCTTTTAAAAACAATCCGTAAAAGCTCTCCAGGAGCCTTAGTTGATGAGCTAGTGATCATGGGTCCTCACGCCCCATCTTGGAAGCGCGGCCTAAGAACGATCCGAGGGGCAAAAGGGGCTAGAGATACTTTTGGGTGATATTCAAGGCTCAACTACCTTCTAAAAACGCGCCTAATCCACCAACAACGCCTTTTTTGGCTATCTCTAATTTGATTTACCACTAGGATTTACCTCTACCTAGGCCAATAAAGAGGCGAGAATTGTCTCTGGCGGGGTCAAACTATTGATAGAACAGGGGCGTAGTGTGGCTGATAAGAAGGTGGGGCGGGCCTATGACGCCAGCGCAATCACCGTTCTAGAAGGCCTAGAAGCTGTTCGTAAGCGCCCTGGAATGTATATCGGCTCAACAGGTGAACGAGGCCTACACCACTTAGTTTATGAAGTCGTTGATAACTCAGTAGATGAAGCTCTAGCCGGCTACTGCACCCACATCAGCGTTCTATTGCAAAAAGATGGCGGGGTTCGAGTAAACGATAACGGACGTGGAATTCCAGTAGATATTCATCCGATTGAAAAGAAACCAGCGCTAGAAGTTGTTATGACAGTACTCCACGCCGGAGGAAAGTTTGGCGATGGCGGCTACTCAGTATCTGGTGGCTTACACGGCGTTGGAATATCTGTTGTTAATGCTTTAAGCAGAGATCTAAGTGTTGTAGTTCAAAGAGATGGTTTTATCTGGGAACAGAGTTATAAATTAGGAGTTCCTAACTCTCCAGTTGAAAAAGGTATTGCTACAAAAGAAACTGGCACCGAAGTTACTTTCTGGCCCTCTGAGGAAATATTTGAAACTACAGATTTTTCATTTGAGATTTTGTCAACCAGATTTAGAGAAATGGCTTTTTTAAATAAAGGTCTAACCATCTCGCTGCGCGATGAACGAGCAGGGCACGTCGATGAAAAAGGCGAGCCACTAGAAGTTAGGTATTGCTACGCAGGCGGAATTGTTGATTTCGTTAAACATCTAAACACCACAAAGGGTGTTGCCCATAAATCAATTATTGCTTTTGAAACAGAAGACCTTAAACAAAAAATGTCACTTGAGGTAGCAATGCAGTGGAATACCAGTTTTACCGAGTCGGTATATACCTTCGCTAACACAATTAATACCCAAGAGGGCGGCACACATGAAGAAGGCTTTAGAACATCACTTACCTCGCTAGTAAATAAATTTGCTGAAGAGTGGGGTTATATAAAGAGAAAGGAAGATCGCTTAACCGGAGATGATGTTCGCGAAGGGCTAACTGCAATCATTTCAATTAAAGTCAGTGAGCCACAATTTGAAGGACAAACAAAGACAAAGTTAGGAAACACAGAAGCTAAGTCTTTTACTCAAAAAGCATTGAATGACGCAGTTGGCGCATGGTTTGAAAAGAATCCAAGCGAAGGTAAGGAAATTGTAAGAAAAGCTATAGATGCAGCAACTGCTCGAATTGCAGCAAGAAAAGCTAGAGATCTTTCACGA
>RFXN01000017.1 GCA_009921625.1 Candidatus Fonsibacter lacus
TTTACACTGACTCGATCTTCGCTATCTAAATAATTAAAGTAGAGCGCTGTCATCAAGGAAACCATCGAGGCGCTCGAGGCTTGATGGCCCCCAACTTTTAAACCGTCTAAGTTCTCTCGCTCACGATTTGCGTGATCAATCATTCGGGTTGAGAGCCAGAGCACCCGGTCTTGGATACGTTCCAAACTTTTCCGCTCGTCGAGAGGGAGGGCATATATTTTTTTGTTCAGGGATACTCCACCTGCAACATCCGACATGGGACCTCTTTCGCTCAACTTCAAGGGTAATAATCTCTACTCCCCTGGTCTACTCTGGCGCTTTGTGAGCACTGTTACCTCGATTTTCCGCTGGCACGGCTCCCCTTCTCCAACTGGAACCCTCAACCTCACCTTCAGAAAATAGAGTGCGAAACCCCCTTGCGCCCCCTTTTGAGAGGGAGTAGAAATTGCTCAACTTAATCGAGAGTAGACAAAAGGAAATCGATGAAGTGTCGGATCGGATACCAACTACATAAATAGCAATATTTATGTAAAACGCAACTGATCATCGCGGAGTTGGAATACGAAAGGTTCGAGCCGTAGAAGGCGCCCATTGTGCGTAGCTAGGCAACTAGTTACACCGCAGGTGTGATGTAGGGATCAGCTCACATCGCGAGGTGAATGCCGAAGGAGATGCGCGCCGGCAAAGAGTTGAGGCCCCTGGAACTGATACTTCCAGGGGCCCACTCATATTCTCTCGCCGCTAGTGATAAAAATGAGTGAAAGACACGCTTGCGGAATTACCTCTAACTCTGATCTACTCCACGTAACTTGGCAATTCGCGCCATCACTTCCGGGTATTTACTATCTGCCAGGACAATCTTCTCTAACTCCTTCAACGCCTGGGCTTTCTTTCCCTGTCGCTCAAGAATATTTGCCCGCTCCCAAAGGGCACGATTGCGCACCTCCTCATCCAATGAATGCTTTGCTACTACTTTCTTAATTGCCTCCAACGCGCCATCATGAAAACCTAACTGAGAGAGCGCTGCAGCTCGCATAATAAAAAGCATCCCAGTGGCTTCTAATTGTGTTGGTGGCATATCTTCAAGAACTTTTAGCGCAGCATCGGGTTGATTTGATTCTTGAAGTACCTCTACATATAAGAACCCAAAGGCGCTTAAGCCAAAGGAATCTATAACTGAAATGCCAGTGGTGACTGGTAATTCAATATGCATTTCTGGGAAGTACTTTCGAGCTTCAAAAGTTCCAAAGGCTTTATTCCGGTTTTGCCAAACTTCGGCCGAGACCTTAAGTAGGTCAGGGAAATTCTTATCGTCTCGTGCGCCAACTAAGCATGCGAGAGCTAGATAGCTGTATTTGATGCGTGGATTTTTCTCAGCAGACTCGAGAGCGCGATCCACTGCCGCCTTGCCAGGGGAAACGTTTTCGCCACCAAAATGCTCACCGAGAAAGTTATAAAAATTACGTTCGCGCCTATTTGCGAAAATCCCTGGCTTTGGGGGGCGAGGAGGAATATAGAACTGCTCGGTATCGCTGCTGTCATCTCTTCTGCCGCCTCGAGAACGCGATCCGCGTAGCGAGGTTCGATCAACGCTGTAAAGGCCAGTCCCCGGAATTCCTGCAGAGGTGTAAACATCACCTCTTGTATTTACGCTAATTCGCGCACCTGGCACACCTACCGAAAGGCCTATGGCGCTCTTACTGAAATTTAATCGGACCCCTGGAATTAATTTGATAGAGCGGCGAAAACGAAGTGACATTAGGTGACTCTCCTTGACTCATCATTTATCTGCAAATACTCGCGATTGCGAACGCTATTTGTAATTCGCTCAAAACCATCGAAAAGTTCACCGTATGAAGTAGCGAGCGGAGAAATAGCTAGCCGCAATTGGTTGGGTACGCGATAGTCCGGGATTACTCTCTGATACTTGCGAAGCGCTGCGCTGATTCGCTTCGCCTCTTCATGCCAAAGGGAGATATGGCCACCACGCTCAAATGGCTCTCTCGAGGTATTTAGCTCAAAACCAAGGCGCGCCAACCATTGATCAAAGAGTTCAATCATCAACGCCGTGCCGGTACGCGCCTTTGCTTCAATTGCAGAAATCCCCGCCTCTTCAATCATCTTAAAAGCGCTATTAATTGCCCGTAAGCCGATGATGGATGGGCTCGCGATTTGAAAGCCGCGTATCTCATCGCTCCGTTCAAAATCTGGCCCCATCGCAAATTGATCTCTCTGGGCAAACCAACCTTGGATAGGCACCTGTAACTCCTGTTGGATTGCTTTTCGCACATAGAGCCAGGCAGGTGCGCCCGGGCCAGAGTTTCCATATTTATATGTACAGCCGACGGCAAGATCAATGCCATTTTTATCAAAATCTAATTCGATCGCTCCAATGGCATGAGATGCATCCCAAACTAAAAGCGCGCCATGAGCACGTACCAGTTCGGTGAGCGCTTTGATATCAGAGCGCGCTCCCGAACGATATTGAATTACTTGCAGTGAAACTAGCGCCACATCATCATCGAGATACTTAGCGAGAATTTCTGGCGTAATTCGCTCGTGTTCAGCTAACCCTATTGATTCATTATCAATCATGATTAATTCAAGGCCATACTCTTTTGCTAATCCCTGCAGAATATATCTATCAGTTGGAAAATTTGCAGCATCGGTGATGATTTTCTTCCGACCAGGTCGTGCTTTAATTGCCGCGCTGCATAATTGATAGAGATTAACTGAGGTGGTATCGCAGGCGAGCACTTGACCTGCTGCTGCTCCCAGTGCGCTCCTACCGATGAGATCACCCGTCTGCGAGGCTTCATCAATCCAATCACCCCAGCCATCGACAACTTTAGTTCCCCATTCATCGGTAAGAAAGTGATGTAAAGACTCGATGGTTCGCCGTGGCATACGACCGAGTGAATTTCCGTCGAGATAACAGACTTCAGAATCGGTGATGAAAAATTCCGACCTAAATGGCGCAAGGCGATCTTCGCTATCCATACGGAGCACATCTGCGCGGGTCACGGCCATATGAAAAAGCCTATAGACTTTGGTGAATTGGAGGAAGAGATGGCTGATTCAAGTTTTGATATTGTTTCAAAAGTAGACCGGATGGAGCTTGATAACGCGCTCAATCAAGCAGACCGAGAATTGGGGACGCGCTTTGACTTCCGCGGAACCGAAACCAAAATAGCAATGAGTGGAGCTGACATTGTTGCGATTGAATCGGGAAGTGAAGAGCGCGCAAAGGCCGCTCTCGATGTCTTTAAAGAGAAGTGCGTCAAGCGTGGCGTATCTCTCAAGCACTTAGATGCCAGCGAGCCACAGGCTTCCGGCAAATTATTTAAAATTAATGTCAAAATTAAAGAAGGCATCTCTACCGAAAATGCCAAAAAGCTTGCAAAGTTTCTCCGTGATAGCGGCCC
Organism: Candidatus Fonsibacter lacus; assembly: GCA_009921625.1. Taxonomy (GTDB): domain Bacteria; phylum Actinomycetota; class Actinomycetes; order Nanopelagicales; family Nanopelagicaceae; genus IMCC26077. Next base: position 3,426 of record RFXN01000017.1, read on the forward strand.
AAAATCACTGAAGACCCAAATCCAGGGCGAGGAACTCCGCGTCTCCTCAAAAAGTCGAGATGATCTTCAAGAGGCAATCGCTCTTGTCAAAGCAGAGACGTGGGATTTCGCCCCGCAATTCACCAATTACCGATAACTAATTAATAAGTAGAGAGCGAGCTCGTGAACAAACAACAGAGTGGTCTGCTCTATGGGTTGTTCGCCTACATAATCTGGGGAGCGCTACCTATTTATTGGGGTTGGATGCGCCAGGCATCTGCCTTTGAAATCATCTCTCATCGAGCCATTTGGTCTCTTCTTGTCTGCTGGGCTGCACTTGCCTTTCGCAGTGAGCTCAAAGCTGCGCTGCAGATACTCCGCAACCCACGGATGTTTGTACTACTCGCTCTCACTGCCGGATTGGTCTCAGGCAACTGGGGCATTTACATCTGGTCAGTTACTGTTGATCGAATCGTGGAATCATCTCTTGGTTACTACATCACTCCGCTAATGAATGTGGCATTTGGCGTCATCATCCTCCGCGAGAAAATGCGAAAACTCCAATGGCTCTCTGTCGGAATCGCTGCGATTGGTGTGATTGCACTGACTTATGACTATGGCCAATTGCCTTTGATCGCACTAGGCCTGGCATGTACTTGGGGCTTATATAGCGTCATTAAAAAGAAGTTAAAAGTGGATCCACTCATTGGCCTTGCGATTGAAACAATCTTTGCTTCCATCCCCGCTATCTTTTATTTAACGAGACTTGAAGTCCTAGGAAATGCTCAATTTGGAAATGGGCTCTGGATTTCCCTCGGACTTGCAACTGCTGGCCTAGCCACAGTTTTGCCACTCCTTGCTTTCAATAACGCCGCAGTCCGATTGCCGCTAACTACTCTCGGTTTAATGCAGTACATCACGCCAACCGTTATGTTTTTAGTCGGCGTCTTTGTTAATCATGAAGAGATGTCTGGTCCGCGCTGGATTGGCTTTCTAACTATTTGGCTCGCCCTTAGCCTGCTGGCTACAGATATGGTCCGGTCAGGAAGACCTGGAGACCAGAGCATCACACAGGCCTAATAGCCCCTCAGTTGTACCGTTTAGCGGGAGGCTAGCCAATATTTTCCGAGCGCGCTCGGCATATTGCATCGTGATTTGCTTCGCCTCGCCCAGCGCCTCATGAGTTCGCAGCGCCGATAACGCATACGCTACATCACTCTCATCAAGAATTGGACCAGCAAGTAGCGATAACAACTTCTCATCTTCGGGTCGCTCCATCTGTTGTACTAACAAGGTAACAAGAGTAGGAACGCCTTCCCGTAAATCTGTTCCCGGAGTCTTTCCAGATTGATTTGATGAACTCTCAATATCAATAACATCATCAGCCAACTGAAAGGCGATGCCGAGTTGTTCACTAAACCGCACAAGAAGTTCAACGATTTCTGGGTTCGCACCTGAGAGATAGCCGCCATACCGCGCACAGAGCCCAAAGAGTGAACCAGTCTTCTCAGTCACTACTTTGATGTAGTGCGCTAATCGATCGTCGCTCCCTTGAGGCCCTTCAGTCTCCATAATTTGCCCGACCACCAATCGCTCAAAGGTCATCGCTTGATGACGGACAGCATCAGGACCTAAGTCAGCGAGCAAAAGAGAGGACTTTGCAAAAAGGTAATCACCGGTGAGAATCGCAACTGAATTACTCCACCGCTTGTTGGCGCTCTCAACGCCACGCCTTAGCGGCGCTTCATCCATAACATCATCGTGATACAAAGTTGCTAAATGGGTGAGTTCAACAACTACTGCGGCTTTGATGATCGTCTCTCGCGATGGGTCTCCATAGTTTGACGCCAGCAAAGTAAGCATAGGGCGAAAACGTTTGCCCCCCGCAGAAATCAAATGGCGAGAAGTCTCGGTAGCAAAAGGAAATTCACCGGCGGCGTGATCGAAGAGAAAGCGTTCAACTTTCGCCAGTCGCTCAGTTAAATCGCGCTCAATTTCTGGCGAGAGCGATGGCAAGGTGACCATTAGGTAACTCTAGCCGGCAACGAAAGTTGCCAGTGAATTAATCGCATTAATTGCCGGCTGTGGGAAGATGCCAAGTACCAAGGTTGCAACTGCGCAAATTCCAATTGCAATGGCAGTCACTGGCGAAGGAATAACAACGGATGTGCCATCCTCTTGTGGATCGTTGAAGTACATCAAGACCACAATCCGAATGTAGAAGAATGCCGCGACCGCTGAAGCTAGAACACCGGCTATAACTACCGAGATATTCCCACTCTTATAAGCAGCCGAGAAAATGGCAAACTTTCCAACGAAACCAGAGGTGAGCGGAATTCCCGCCAAAGCGAGGAGAAAGAGCGTGAAAATACCGGCAACTAATGGGGAACGCTTTCCAAGGCCGCTCCATCGATTGAGGTCGGTTACCTCTCCTCCAGCATCACGAACCAACGTCACGACCGCAAAAGTGCCGATAGTAGTAAATCCATAGGTTGCTAAGTAGGTTAACAAGAATCCGGAGTGTGCAATTGCAGAGTAGGCAAGAACGCGCTTCACATCTTTCTGCGCTATCGCAATGATCGTGCCTATTGCCATCGTGAGAATAGAAATGGCAACGATTATTGGTCGCCACGTCCAAACCAGGCCACCCATCGCTGAGTAGAAGATGCGCAGAAAAGCTCCAAAGGCAGCAACTTTTGTAACCGCAGCCATAAATGCCGTAACCGGCGTTGGTGCACCTTGATATACATCTGGAGTCCAAGAGTGGAACGGCGCCGCCGAGACTTTGAAGAGCAAACCAACGGCGAGCATCGAAAGTCCAATGAGGAGATAGAGATCATTACCTGCCGAGGTTTTAATTGCGCTTTTAATTCCTTCGAAGGTTGTCGTCCCTGCATAGCCATAGAGAAATGCTGAACCAAAGAGGAAGAAGGCCGATGAAAATGCGCCGAGTAGAAAGTACTTCAACCCAGCCTCTTGTGAAAGTAAACGGCGACGTTGCGAGAGTCCAGCCATCAAATAGAGTGGAAGTGAGAGAACTTCTAGCGCAACAAAAAGTGTGATCAAATCATTTGCAGCAGGAAAGAGAAGTGCGCCACCCACTGCAAAAAGTGTAAGCGGAAAAACTTCTGTTTGTTGTAGCCCTGAAGCCAAGGCTCGTTGTTCATCTGCTGAACCTGGGAGCGCTGAAGCCTGTGCAGTAAATGATTGGAATCCACGCTCGGCTATTAAGAGCAAACCAAGAAGCGCGAAAATCAAAATGGTTCCTTGAAGCACTACCGTGACGCCATCAACTGCAACTGCGCCTTCAGCGAATAATCCAGAAACGTTTCTGTTGAGTATGACGGCGAGAAAACCAAGAGCGATTGCTGCGAAGCTCAATGAACTTTGCAAGACATATCGATAGCGGCGCGAAAGAAAGGCCTCAACTAGTACTGCGACCACGGCAGCAGCAAGAACTATAAGAACTGGGCCGAGCACACCATATTCAATCTTGGGGGCAGTGATCACTTATCTCCTCCAATGTTAAGAGCAGAGACTGAGGCTTGCGCTCCAGGGTTGATGACGTTTAGGAGAATCTGTGGGAAGAAACCAAAGAGAATAATGAGCGCTATCACAGGAGCAATGGCAATTTTCTCCCGAAGGCTTAAATCTTTTAGCTTCTCATTCCCAGGAGTAGTTGGTCCATGCAGCGCGCGTTGCACCGGAATTAATATGTAAAGCGCGGCGAGAATAATTCCGAGCGTTCCAATTACCGCAGCAACTGGATAGCGGACAAAGGTTCCGACCAGAACTAGGAATTCACTAACGAATGAGGAGAGGCCAGGTAGAGCTAAGCTCGAAAGGCCTGCGATAAAGAATGACCAGGCAAGGAGCGGCGTCACTCGTTGTAGGCCGCCGAAATCCTGCACCTTCGAAGAGTTGCGACGAGCAATCATCCAACCAGCGATGAGGAAGAGCGCAGCGGTTGAGAATCCATGATTGACCATATACAAGATTGATCCTGATTGACCTTGAGCGGTGAAGGCAAAGATGCCCAAAGTGATAAATCCAAAGTGCGAGATCGATGTGTAGGAAATCAATCGCTTGATATCACCGTTGCTCTGCCAAATCGCAAGGAATGCACCGTAGAAAATTGAAATTAATGAGAGCACGATGATCGTTGGTCCTAATTGCTTCGATGCATCAGGAAAGAGAGTGAGACAGAACCGGATCATTCCGTAGGTTCCTACTTTGTCGAGCACGCCAAGAAGGAGCACTGAGGTACCAGGCGTGGCCGCCTTGGCAGCATCAGGTAGCCAAGTGTGGAATGGCCAGAGCGGAGCCTTGATCGCAAAGGCGATGAAGAAGCCAAGGAATAACAAGATTTCAGTCTGATTATTTATGCTCAACTTTGATAGTTCAGTGACATCAAAGGTAGGAGCACCTAATTGATCACCGCTGACCACATACAGGCCAATAATCGATGCGAGCATCAATAAGCCGCCAAAGAGCGAGTAGAGCAAGAACTTCACTGCCGCTGCAGCGCGCTCACCCGTGCCATATCCACCAATAAGGAAGTAGACCGGAATAAGCATCGCTTCAAAGAAGAGGTAGAAGAGGAAGATGTCGGTGGCAGCGAAAACGCCAACCATCATCGTTTCAAGTACTAAAAGTAATGCAAAGAAGGTTTTAACGCTCCAGCGTCCACCTTCTGCCTCATTCCAGCAGGCGAGAATGACAATCGGAGTGAGCACCAGCGCAAGCACAATCAATAAGAGCGCCATGCCATCAACGCCTAGCCCATAGTTAATTCCAAATGCCGGTATCCACGAGCGCTTCTCAATGAATTGAAAACTTGATAGTCCGCGATCAAACGAGGTCGCCATCAGCAACCCTGCGACAGCAACCGCCGTCGAAACACCTAAGGCTATTTGCTTTGCAAGTACCTCACGCTCTTTAGGTAATAAAAAGAGGACTGCGCTACCAAGAAGTGGAAGTAGCCCGAGAATTGTTAATGAACTCATAACGTCACCAACGTAATCGCGGCAAGTATTGCGAGCGCGCCGACGATAATCCAGAGAGCATACGAGCGAACAAACCCTGTTTGAGTTTTACGTACACCTGAAGCAACATCGAGAGTTAGCGAGCCAACTCCACGAACCGCTCCATCAATTACTTTCTCATCGACTATTGCAAGCGCCTTTGTCAGCTCTTGACCTGGGCGCATGAAGAGCGTCTCGTTGATCTCATCTTGAAGAAGATCGCGACGAGCGACTTTTGTCCAAATGGTTACATCGCTAGGTGCCACCGTTGGAATCTCTTTGCCCCGTCCATATTTTGCAATCGCAATCGATACACCTATCGCAACTGCAGCAAGCGCTAATCCAGAGACCACGATTGGTGAGAGGAAGTGCTCCTCTTCGCCATGCCCGCCGCCATGTTCTGAGTGGAATACAGGCTCGAGGAATTTCACAAAACGATCACCCATGGTAAAAATAAATCCGGCGCTTACCGAACCGATTGCAAGAATTGCCATTGGAATCGTCATGAGTGCCGGAGATTCATGTGGATGTGCTCCAGAATCCCAACGCTTATTTCCAAAGAAGGTCATTAACATCACGCGCGACATGTAAAAAGCAGTTATTGCTGCGCCGAGGAGAGTGATGCCACCTAAAATAATTCCCTTAGCACCGCCCGCATCAAGCGCTATTTCAATAATTTTGTCTTTCGAATAGAAACCTGCAAATGGTGGCACGCCAATGATTGCTAGATAGCCCAGACCAAAGGTAATAAAGGTGACCGGCATGTACTTGCGGAGCGCGCCGTACTTTCGCATATCTACTTCATCGTTCATGCCATGCATGACCGAGCCAGCACCAAGGAACATTCCCGCTTTAAAGAAACCATGGGTAAGCAAGTGCATCATCGCAAATGCGTAACCCACTGGTCCAAGACCAGTTGCCAGAATCATGTAGCCAATCTGCGACATCGTCGACGCTGCAAGAGCTTTCTTGATGTCATCTTTCGCCATACCGATAATTGCGCCGAAGAGCAGCGTGATAGCACCGACAATTACCACCAATGTTTGCGCTACTGATGCAACATCAAAGACAAAGTGTGAGCGAGAGATGAGATAAACGCCTGCAGTAACCATTGTTGCGGCGTGAATGAGTGCAGAGACTGGCGTGGGGCCTGCCATCGCATCGCCGAGCCATGATTGAAGTGGGAATTGCGCAGACTTTCCCACTGCAGCGAGCAAGAGCGCCGCTCCTAAACAGTTGAGTGCGAGTGAACTTGCCTTACCCGCTTCCACACCTTCAGCAACACCGCTAAATGAAACGGAACCGAACTGAACAAAAGCAATCATCACCGCGAGCGATAAGCCAACATCGCCAACTCGGTTTGCTACAAAAGCCTTCTTCGCAGCAGTCGCATATGCCGGTTTCTGATTCCAGAATCCAATAAGAAGATATGAGGCAAGACCGACGCCCTCCCAACCAACATAAAGGCTTAAGTAGGAATCGCCAAGCACCAAGAGCAACATCGCAGCGATAAAGAGATTAAGGAAGGCGAAGAAACGGCGGCGATCTCGATCGTGGGACATGTAAGCGATTGAGTAAATATGAATCAAGGTACCAACACCGGTGATAAGCAAGACGAAGCACATTGAAAGTTGGTCAAGGAAGAGCGTCGCCCCAACATTGAAATTACCAACTTCAATCCAGGTAAATAGCGGTTGTGTTACTGCGCGATTCTCTGGCGCTCGGCCAAGCATCGCAACGAACTCTAAAAGACCAACAACAAAGGCTGCCAAGGATGCAAGAGTCCCAACGATGTGCCCTACTTTGTCTAGAGCGCGACCACCAAGTAGGAGAAACGCTGCACTGAATAGTGGAATTGCGATGAGGTAAACAAGCATCTGCGAGGTTCCGTTCATTAGAGCTTCAACAATCTCGCGTCGTCGACTGAGGCCGAACGACGAGAACGATAGATCGTGACAATTATTGCTAACCCAACAACAACCTCACATGCAGCAACGACCATCGTGAAGAAGGCAAAAAGTTGGCCATCGATATTGCCATTCATTCGAGAGAAGGTAACAAAAGCAAGATTTGATGCATTGAGCATCAATTCGATGCACATGAAGACAACGATGGCATTGCGACGAATCAAAACACCCACAGCGCCGATAGTGAACAGAAGAGCAGAGAGATAGAGGTAATTATCTAGCGACATCTTTACTCCTCCCCCTCTTCTTTATCTTTACCGCTCTCGCTCATGCGATATGCCGCTGGATTAGCTAGCTCGCCACGGGCGGCAATTACCTTGGAGACTGAAGCGTCGGCAGGAGTGCCATCGGGAAGTAGCGCTGGAATATCTACGGCATTGTGTTGCGCATACGTTCCAGGTCCTGGAAGACCAGCAACTGGTACTGCGCTCTGTCGCACTCGCTCTGCAGCTAATTCGCGTTGGGTTTTACGCGGCAGAATTCGCTCACGATGGGCAAGGACCATGGCGCCTAACGCGGCAGTTATAAGTAGCGCGGAGATCACTTCAAAAGCCCAGACGTAGCGCGTAAAGAGATCCTTGGCAATGGCTTGGACATTTCCCTCGCCATTAGCCAACTCCAAGCCGGCGTATTGGCGGCCGAGTTCGGCGCGGCTGAGCAGTGAAATCAAAAGAAAGCCCACGCCAATCGATCCTAAGACACCAGCAATCCGCTGCCCCTTAATGGTTTCTTCGAGTGAGTCTGAAGAATCCACGCCAACTAACATCAGAATAAATAGGAAGAGCATCATCACCGCACCGGTGTAGACAACTACCTGAACGATTCCGAGAAATGGCGCCTCATTTGAAATATAAAAGATTGCAAGTCCAACCATAACAACTGCCAACAACAGAGCTGAGTGCACTGCTTTTTTCACTACCAACATTCCTAGCGCTGCCAGGACCATGATGGGCGCGAGAATAAAGAAAAGCACCGATTCCGGAGTTTGGGTTTGGTTATTTACGATTGCCGCAAAATTCACTTTTGCTCCTGCGAAGGGTGCGCCTCTGTGACTCGACCATGGTAATAATCTTGATCGTCAGTACCTGGGTAATAAGGGTGCGGCGGTTGCAACATTCCACTGCGAAGTGGCGCTAGTAAATCTTCTTTCTCGAAGATTAATTTCTTCCGTGAATCATCTGCTAATTCATATTCATTGGTCATCGTTAGCGCACGAGTTGGGCAGGCTTCGATACATAATCCACAGAAAATGCACCGGAGATAATTGATTTGATAAACCTTGCCGTAACGCTCACCTGGTGAATAGCGTTGCTCATCTGTGTTCTCGGCGCCCTCAACATAAATCGCATCTGCCGGGCATGCCCAAGCACAAAGTTCGCAGCCGATACATTTCTCAAGGCCATCTGGGTGGCGATTTAATTGATGGCGACCATGAAATCGTGGCGCAGTTGGTTCCTTCACCTCTGGATACTCAACGGTAGTTACCTTTTTAAATTGAGCAGCAAAGGTGGTCCAGAAACCTTTTAGCTGTGTTAGGAATGGCGCTGGACCATCAATCGGAATATTTATTGACTCTTCAGCGGCGCCATCAATGGCCCGCTTTGGCTCTAATTCACTCACGTTCGCGCTCCGCTCTTGGAACTGTAAAGGTAGAAATTTTCATCGGAAGTTCAGGGACGGGATAAGGCGCAGGAGCATCAACAATGGAATTCTCTGCAGCAACTTTCCGACTTTTTGCTCGTTCATAGAAAGAGCTACCAACAAGGAAGAGCAGCAACACCGCGCCGCCAAAAGTCAGAATAGATGTTCGCGAGGCGCCATTAACAGTGAAATAACGTAACACCGCAACAATCATGATCCACGCAACGTTTGCTGGGATGAGAACTTTCCAACCAAACTGCATGAACTGGTCGTATCGAAGTCGCGGCAAAGTTCCGCGCAACCAGACGAAGACGAAGAAAAAGAGCACAACCTTGATGAAGAACCAGATAAAGGTAAACCATCCACCCAGCCAGCTCTCGGTAAATCCAAGACCAGGCGGTGCATGATAACCACCGAGGAAGAGCGTGGTTGCTAACGCCGAAACGCCAACGATATTTACATATTCAGCGAGGAAGAAGAGCGCAAATTTAAGTGAGGAGTATTCAGTGTGGAATCCGCCGACCAATTCTCCTTCGGCCTCTGCAAGATCAAATGGTGCGCGGTTAGTTTCGCCAACCATTGATATTGCATAAATAATGAATGATGGGAAGAGCACGATTGCGTACCAGAATTTATCTTGCGCCGCGACGATATCAATCGTGGACATTGATCCGGCGTAGAGGAAGACGGCGACGAGAGAGAGTCCCATCGCGATTTCATATGAAATAACTTGGGCGCTTGAACGAAGTCCACCCAGTAGCGGGTAAGTCGAACCTGATGACCATCCGGCAAGGACGATGCCATATACGCCAACAGAGGCAACGGAAAGAATGTAAAGAACGCCTACTGGGATATCGGTAAGTTGGAAGGCGGTCTCTTGGCCAAACATTTTTACTGGGCCGCTCATTGGAATTACAGCGAAGGCCATAAAGCAAGTGGTCGCGCTAATAATCGGCGCAATGATGAAGACCAACTTATCGGCAGCTGCCGGAATCAGATCCTCTTTCAACGCTAATTTCACACCGTCTGCAAGGCTCTGTAGCAATCCAAATTTACCGACTCGATTTGGCCCAAGGCGAAGTTGCATACGTGCAACAATGCGACGTTCAAACCAGATAGCCAACAAAGTACAAACGACGCAAAATACAAAGACTAAAAGCCCTTTGACGGCAATGAGCCAACCTGGATCATCAAGAATCGCATCTCTCACATTTTTCACCTTTTTCAGAGCCCCTTACGTACTTTCACATCGGCGCCATTGAGCGCACCAAGGATGCGAAGGGATTGAGCTCCTACGCCATTTCGAGGCAACCAAACAACGTTATCTACCACATCGCTAATTTCAACGTTGAGTGAGAGCGCCCCTCGATCGGTCGAGATGGTAACAAGATCGCCATCTGAAACAATTAGTGAAGCTGCGAGAGTTTTATTGATTCGAGCAACAGCTTTTCGGGCTGTACCTGCAAGATTTGGTTCGTTCACTTGAAGCGTTCCGTTATCTAGCAGTTGGCGCCATGTTGCTAATGAAATCGCACCCGTCGTGCCACTTGAAGTGACCTGCGTAAAACTCGCACGCGCACCATCCCACTTCGCAAGGGTGCCAAATTCTTTTGCCGCACCTTTCACTGTGCTAAACCCGAGTGGCGTTCCCAAAGCTTCTGCCACAAGTGCGAGCACATATAAATCACTCTGATGTGGAGTTTCGGGAACGGATTGTTCGAAGGCTCGAACTCTTCCTTCCCATGACATGAAGGAGCCTGATTTTTCGACGACAGCGGCTATTGGCAGAACTACATCTGCTCGTTCAGTAATTGCACTAGGTCGCATTTCGAGGGAAAGGACAAAGGCGTTATCGAGACCAGAAATTTCTGGTGCATGCATATCAAACGGATCAACGCCGCCAACCACCAACGCCTCAACTGAGCCGTGAGCAGCAGCAGCAAGAATGCCGGCGCTATCTAGACCTGGATCACTTGGCAATGATTCAACTGACCATGCTGCCGCGACATCAACGCGCGCTGCTGCATCGGAAACTGGACGTCCACCTGGGAGCAAGTTGCCAATCGCGCCCGCTTCGAGCGCACCTCTTTCGCCAGCGCGACGAGGAACCCAAGCAATTTTCGCACCGCTCTTTGCAACTAGATCTGCGACTGCGCTCAACGCACCAGTTGATTCACAGAGACGTTCACCAACAACAATGACCGAAGCGCTGGTAAGTGAAAGTTGCGCAATCGCTCCTGCTTCAAGTCCTGGGGTTATTCCTACATATTTTGCGTGCAACTTCTTAAAGCCACGAGTATTCCAAGGTGCAATAGCGGTTACCGCTAGCGCGCGTTGACGAACTTGCTTTCTAATTCGCAAGAAAACAATTGGTGATTCTTCTTCTGGCTCAATTCCGACAAGGACAACATGATCAGCAGAATCAATGTCGCTGTAGCGCACCGAAGAACCGACTACCTGGCTGGCAAGGAAGCTGCGCTCTTCGTCAGAGTGTGGGCGGGAACGGAAATCTATGTCGTTGGTACCGAGCGCTACCCGAGCAAACTTTGCATATGCATAAGCATCTTCAACAGTTGCGCGACCGCCAACAAGAACGCCAGCTTTCTTCCCTTTCAAACCTGCTGCCGCTGCTGCGAGCGCCTCGGGCCACGACGCTTCGCGCAATACGCCATTTTCACGAATCAAAGGAGCCGCAATTCGATCCTTTGCCATTGTGTATTGGAATGCCCAACGACCTTTATCGCAATTCCACTCTTCATTTACCTCTGGATCATTTCCTGCCAAGCGGCGAAGTGTTTTATTTCGTCGGACATCTGTACGCATCGAACATCCAGATGCGCAGTGCTCGCAAACCGTAGGTGTTGAAACGAGATCAAACGGACGGGAACGGAATCGATATGCCGAGCCAGTTAGTGCACCAACTGGACAAATTTGTACCGTGTTACCTGAGAAATAAGAATCAAATGGATCTTTTTCGTAAATTGAAACTTGCTGAAGTGCACCACGCTCGCCCATATCAATAAAGGGATCTCCGGCGATCTCTTTCGAGAAGCGAGTACAACGTGCACAGAGAATGCATCGTTCACGATCGAGTAAAACTTGTGAAGAGATGTGAATCGGCTTTTCAAAAGTTCGCTTCTTGCCTTCGAATCGACTCTCGCTACGTCCATTGCTCATCGCCTGGTTTTGTAGCGGGCACTCGCCACCTTTATCGCAGACTGGGCAATCAAGTGGATGATTTACTAGAAGGAATTCCATCACTCCCTCTTGCGCTTTATGCGCAACTTCGGACGTGATTAAGTCTGTTTGTGGTTGTACAGCAGTCATGAATTAAGCACCCACCTTGCTTGAAGCGAAAAGAGTTGATGCCACTGGATCAAATGGACAGCCACCATGAGTCAGATGAGCAAGATATTCATCACGGAAATACTTAATTGAAGAGATGATTGGGCTAGCTGCGCCATCACCGAGCGCGCAGAACGAGCGACCCAACAAGTTGTCGCAGAGGTCGAGCAACTTCGTAAGATCAGCTTCGCTACCTTTTCCATTTTCAAGATCTCGAAGAATTTGCACTAGCCACCAAGTACCTTCGCGACATGGCGTGCACTTGCCACACGATTCATGCTTGTAGAACTCAGTCCAACGAAGTACTGCGCGAAGCACACAAGTTGTTTCATCAAATATTTGCAGCGCCTTTGTACCAAGCATCGAACCAGCAGCACTTACCGATTCGTAATCCAAAGGCGTGTCAAGATGCGCATCGGTAAAGATTGGCGTTGATGATCCGCCAGGAGTCCAAAACTTCAATGTATGTCCGGTACGGACTCCACCTGCTAACTCAAGTAATTCACGAAGAGTGATACCAAGGGGCGCCTCAAATTGACCTGGATTATTTACATGGCCCGACAATGAATAGAGCGTAAAGCCTTTGCTCTTCTCGGTGCCAAGCGATGTAAACCACTCCGCGCCTTTTTCGATAATTGCCGGGACTGAAGCGATTGATTCCACGTTATTCACCACAGTTGGTCTGGCATAAAGACCAGCAATAGCGGGGAATGGTGGGCGCAGACGTGGTTGCCCACGGAAACCTTCAAGAGAATCCAGAAGCGCTGTCTCTTCACCGCAGATATATGCTCCCGCACCAATGTGCAGCGTTAATTCGAGATCAAAACCAGTTCCCAAAATATTCTTGCCGAGGAAACCTGCTTTGTAAGCATCTTCGATTGCTTGGAGAAGTCGGCGCGTTACATGAGTAACTTCACCACGAATATAAATGAATGCATGTTTTGCGCGAATTGCATAAGAGGCGATAATCACACCTTCTACGAGAACATGTGGGTTGGCCATCAGTAGTGGAGTGTCTTTGCACGTTCCTGGCTCAGATTCATCAGCATTTACTACTAAATAATGATCTTTGTTATCGCCTTGTGGAATAAAGCCCCACTTGCTTCCGGTTGGGAATCCT
>RFXN01000161.1 GCA_009921625.1 Candidatus Fonsibacter lacus
CCCACTCTTCTCTTCGTCGCACTTTTCTTAGGCATCCCCATAATTCAAGCTTTTTACTACTCCATGACTAAGTGGAATGGCATTACCACCACTTGGATTGGACCATCAACTTTTATCAACGAATTTAAAAATCCAATTTTTTGGCGGGTAATGCAGAACAATGCGCTACTACTGCTAGCAGTGCCAGTAGCAATACTGATTCCTATGGGAATTGCCTTTCTGCTCAATGAGAAAGTTGCTGGTTGGCGATTTTTCCGTTCAATTTATTTCTTACCCACTGCTATTTCCTGGGTCGTTATTGGCATGGTGGCCATTCGCGTCTTTGCCCAAGAGGGTGTTTTGAATCAGCTTCTCAAAGCAATTGGCCTTGGATTTATTAAAACAGATTTACTCTCATCCGAACATGGAGCATTACTCGCTGTTGCCATCACTTTTATTTATTCGATGGTCGGAACAAATACCATGATCTTTCTTACCGGTATGGCCAATCTTGACGTATCACTTAATGAAGCGGCGCGAATAGATGGCGCAGATAATCTCCGAATTTTCCGGAGCATTACCCTCCCCCAGCTCAAACGTTTTATTCAATTCTCTTTCATCATCACTGTAATCAGCGCATTTACTGCGCTCTTCAGTTTAATCTTCGTGATGACGGGTGGCGGACCTGGTTTTGGTACAACCACTCTTGAGTTCTTTGTTTATCAAAGTGCCTTCGCCAAGGGTGATTTCGGCGCTGGCGCGATGCTCGGTTTCATACTTTTTATCATTATGGCTGGCTTAGGTGCGGCACAGTTAGCAATTACCAGGAGTAAAGAATGATTGACTTCCGTAAAATCTTTACTTTTATAAGTATGAGCGTTCTTGCACTTATTATGTTTTACCCATTTATTTTTATGATTGAACAATCATTTAAATCCAAGGAGCAATTTTTGGGCGCTCCTGGCCATTCACTTATTTCATGGGAGAAACTTTTTTCAGTGATGCCAATCGGGCGGCAACTGTACAATTCAATTTTTGTCTGTATTGGCGCAATCGTCATTATCTTAATTTTTAGTACCTTTGCTGGATTCGGTCTTGCAAAACTATCTTTCCGAGGGACCCCGTACTTCTTCCTCGGAATAGTTGGCGCGATGTTAATTCCGCTCCACTCGATTATTATTCCCGCCTACGTAAACATCAGTAAGTTGAATTTGCTGACTGGCTATTGGGGAGCGATACTGATGTATGCCGCATTAGGAACTCCATTTGGTACCTTTTTAATGACCTCGTACTTTCGCGGAATTCCAGATGAAATTATCGAAGCTTCTATTGTGGATGGTCTCAGTTATCGCCAGGTTTTTCGCAGAATTGCGTTGCCTCTTGCCTTCCCCGCCATCGCAACAGTTGTCGTCCTTCAGTTCATTCAGATTTGGTGTGACCTACTTGTGGGTCTGCTTTTCTTGCAGGATCCGCTAAAACGTACTATCACCGTTGGACTAGGTGCGCTCTCTGCAGGTAGAACTACTGATATTCCAGTACTTCTTGCCGGTTCACTGGTTAGCGCGCTACCAGCAATCTTGGTCTATTTAATTTTCCAGCGTCAGTTAGTCGCTGGTCTCACTGCAGGAATAGGAAAATAATGATGAAAAATCTACGAGGCGTATTTACCGTACTTTCAACGCCATTTACTTCAGATGACTCTATTGATCATGATGTTCTCAAGAAAGAAATTGATTGGCTGATAGGTAACAAGGTAGATGGATTTGTACTTGCTATGGTCTCTGAAGTACTTCGCCTCGCGGCACATGAACGTAGAGAACTTGCGCAAAGTGTCATTACATCTGCAAATGGTCGAGTGCCACTTGTTACCAGCGTCGGTGCTGAAAGCACAAAGATTGCAATCCAACTTGCTCAGTGGGCGCAAGAAGATGGCGCTGCTGC
>RFXN01000162.1 GCA_009921625.1 Candidatus Fonsibacter lacus
GCTCTTCGACAACGCGCGCGATGGTGTGTGGCATAACGTGAACTTCCAGCGCAATCTGCGTTGCGGCAGTGCGAAATGCCAAGCGAACGCCAGAGGGGTAGCGAACCCAACGATGCAAACCACTAACGCCATACTGCTTTTTCGTCCAATGAGGCAGGCGAGAGATGCTTACCCAGCCATCTTCACCAACTTGGTGATCGTATGGGCCGATTATTTCAGCGGCAGAGTCGAGAATCGAAGTGCGTTGGAGATTGGCCATTAGTGGGCAAATTCCTCACGAGAAGATGGAATGTCAACTTTTTTTCGTGCGCCAATTCCAAAACGCTCTTGATTCTCCAAGAAGTATTTACGCGCCTCATTGCGTCCACTTAACTGAAGCTTGTCAAAGATGCGAATTGTCTCTTGGCGGATTGTTGATTCGCTATAACCCATGATGTCGGCAATTTCGATATTGGTTTTCTTCTCTGTGATCAAAGCGAGGATCTGGACTTGGCGATCAGTGAGCGAGGTAACGTTAGGCGACTCTTTCTTTGCACGTTCACGATCTTTTCGATAGGCATGAAGCGAGATGAGATGCCCGATTGTCTGTAGCAGCAGTTCAGTCTCTTCATCGGGAGAGATATCTCTCGATGAGACAACTCCTAAACAGGCAACTGGCGTATCAAAACGGTGAATCGGGATGATGATTTGGGTACGTTGAGGCGTTGGATAGGTGACATCTTTGAGGAGTGAATAATCGGATGGCCATTCAGGTAATGTATTAATCCAGACAATCCGCTCTTCGGTCAGCGCATCAGTCACTGGCAATTTCCAGTCAAGTGGAAACTCTTGCCATTCAGGGAAATATGATTGATCAAATCCGTAACTTGCTCGAGCGCGAACGGTGCGGCGTGAAGTGATTTCTGAAATGAAAACGTGATTAACTTCCAAATTTCGTAAAGTCTCGCGCACGAGGAATTCACAAATTTGGTCCTCAGTCAGATCAGTTTTTACAAAATGGGCAGCGAGTTGGGCTATCTGCGAACTAATCACTTTTCTCGCCTCCCTATTTCCGTACTGTAATCGGCGGGCTCCGGTTTTGACCATCTTGTCGCCTTTGCTGCTATTAGGCCCATATAACCAGCGCGGTCTGAGTGCGCCGCCAGTACTACTCTCGCCGCCGTTACTCTTTGTGACGTGTCTGAGCCCATCTTGGTTCCCCTCGCTGACAACCCCTCCCTGGGCGAACAGCCCCTGGCGTGGAGCCTGGAACTTTGGGGTGAGGGTTCGCCATGGTTTTTAGCCGAGGAGTGGCCCACCTTCTACGCCCATGGCGCGGCTGCGCGGTACGACCAGTGGGATTTCGAAGGCGTAGATCAAGAGCAGATATATATTGCTTTGCTCAATAAAGTGGTCGTGGGCGCCATCGCGCTCGTAGATTTCGATGATGTGGAAGAGCTCCGCCATCTCAAACCTTGGGTCGCCGCATTTGTGGTGGATCCCGCCAGACGAGGTCAAGGATTGGGCTCGGCCATTCTTAATTTATTAGAGGAGCGCGCTCGCGCATTTAAGATTCCGGAACTTTTCCTCTGGACTGAAGATAGAAAAGAGTTTTACCTCAAACGCGGGTACTCACTGATAGAGCACCGTGAATATCCAAAAATTGCCATCGATGTCTTGAGTAAAAAACTTTAACTCAACGCATGTAAGCGCTCTAAGAGCGGAGGATGGGTCGCGTAGATTTTTACAGCAAGTGGATGAGGCGAGAGATTTGCCAAACTATCGGTCGCAATTTTAATGAGCCCACTCTTTAGCGGCTCGCCATCGTACGTGACTTTGGCAAATTGATCTGCAGCATATTCATTTCTTCTCGATACACCGTTGGTAATTAATTCAAGAAGGAATGAGAGCGGACTGAAGATAATAAAGAAGGCAAGTATC
>RFXN01000163.1 GCA_009921625.1 Candidatus Fonsibacter lacus
CGAAGCGCGGATCGCGGATCTACGGTCGGAGAACGACCGGCTACGTGCCGATCACATGACTGAAGCCGCGCGCCTGGAAGCGGTCATCCGGACGCTTCAGGCGCACGCGTCGGATCTTCAGGCACGTCTGGATCGTCCGTGGTGGCGTCGCCTGATCGGCGGATGAACTGAAACCACGGATCGTTATCACCCTGGTCGCGCCGTGCCTTCAGTAGGGCATCTTGCGCTTTGAATAGGTCGCGCTGTGCGGCATTCCACGCACGCCGGATTTCATCGCGCATCGCGTCATTCACGCGCCGAAGGTGAACCGGCACGCCGTCCAGCCGGTCGAAGATGTCCCGTGCTTCCATCCGCGCGCGTCGTGCTTCGACTTCATCGTAGGCGCGCTGTGCGTCATCGTAGGCGCGCTGTGCGTCGCCCGTCACGCCGGATCATCCACATCCCACCATTCGCGACCTTCGTTTCGTTGCCGCATCAGCCGTGCCATGGGGCTTTCATCGTCCGCGGTCAGCGCCGGGGGCATTCCGGCCGCGATCTTCTGGCGACTGATCGCCGTCAGTCCTAACTGGATCGCCAGCCGATCGGCCGTGGAGCGCGATAGGTTCGCCAGCCGGACGAACGGATGTGGCCGGAGTTCGCCGTAGCGGTCGGTGGTGACGTTTCCGGCTTCGGCCGCCTGCCGGTGAAAGGCGGTCGCATCCGCTTCGGCGGTCGCCCACGCCGACAGTGTGGCGATGTCCAGGCTGGTCAGCATTCCGGCGTCGATCAGGCGCGCACCGTAGCGCCGGTATTCGCGCTTCGCTTCCGGCGACAGTGTGGCCGGTGGTGGCGGCAGTTTGTGCAGTGGCGAAGCCGCGCCGACCACGGCTGGCCGGTCATCGCGTCCAGGCCGGTACGTGCCGTTGGCCTTCTTCTGTTCCACGGTCAGGTTTGGTCGCGTCACTCTGTTAGTCATCTCTGATGTCCCTTTCGTTCATCCTGAAACAGCCGCACGATTGACGGCGCACATGCGCCGGTGGCGCATGGGGTGTACGGCCGATCCGTGGTGCCTACCCCCCCCTGGGGTACCCCGGAAGTCTGGCGGTCATCACCGACCCGTACCCCGACCACCGGTGCGCGCGTGTCACCTAGGTATCGCGATGCGGTCGTAGCACGGCGTTGCCTTCGATCAGGCGCGCCAGACGCGACCGAAGCCGTGCCACGGCTGGAGAAGCCGCCGATAGCGCGACCGGATCGCCAGCCGGATCGGTGACCGCGAAGCCACCGAAAGCGGACGGCCACCGGCGCTCTAGGATGACCGACGCGAAGCGCCAGTCGGTCGCGTCGGTGACCACGGCCAGCATGGCTGACCGCGCATCGTGTTCGGCCTGGCGGACATCCGCCGCGAAGGATGGATCGCGCCGTAGCCATCCACGCACGGTCAGTGGATGCACGCCGGATGCCTTCGCCGCGTCCGCGATGGTCGCGCCGGTGCGGATCGTGGTTACCACGGTTCCGCGAAGGTCAGTCGTGAGTTTTGTCGGTCGTGCCATGAAGTACCCCTTTTTTGCTTTTTTCGCTTTTTTCGCACTGCGCGCGCGAAGTCAAAAGCGGTCAGAAACGGCCCACACACACTGTGAGATAGTAATAGTCACTATCATAATAATAGTATTACTGAATAGATATGTATCTAAGGTGACCTATATTCGTGCATTCACGGCCTGATGGACGCGACCGCGGTTCCACCACCACGGCCGTGCAAGCCTGGTGAAAGGTGCGCGGGCACGCGTTGTGCAGTGCGAAAAAAGCGAAAAAAGCGAAAAAGCCGGAATGCAGTCAGTCCGGCCATTACGGACGGCATCCGCACCATCGGGTCGGCTGATGTGACTGGTGCGAAAAAAGCGAAAAAAGCGAAAAA
>RFXN01000164.1 GCA_009921625.1 Candidatus Fonsibacter lacus
ACCGTTACCTACTTAACGCCGGTCGTTGCGGTTGTTGTGGGCTTAATTTTTCTCAGCGAGAAAATTACGTGGCATGAACCTGTGGGAGCGCTTGTTGTTTTGCTAGGAGCTGCGATTGCCCAGGAGCGAATTCGATTAAGTAAGTGAAAACCCGGCTGGTAACTCGAGGCGATGTGAAGCCAGCAGCTTTTGATTCTTAAGAATCTCTGCGGTTGTGGAATCAGCGACAATAACTCCACCAGAGAGAATGACCGATCTCTCGCACAATTCATAGGCATAAGGAAGATCGTGTGTAACCATAACTACGGTGACATCGAGAGATCGAATAATTTCAGCTAGTTCACGCCGACTTGCCGGATCAAGGTTAGAAGATGGCTCATCCATCACAAGGATTTCAGGTTTCATGGCTAACACCGTTGCCACTGCGACTCTACGACGTTGACCAAAGGAGAGGTGATGCGGTGGTCGATCTTTAAATTCGCTCATTCCAACGAGGGAGAGAGCTTCATCAACGATTGCATCTAACTCAGCTCCTCGCTTGCCCATGTTGTATGGACCGAATGCAATATCTTCTGCAACCGTTGGCATAAAGAGTTGGTCATCAGGATCTTGAAAGACAATTCCTACCCTTGATCGAATCCGCTGGAGTGATTCCTTATTTGTAGTATCCACTTTCTCACCGGCGATGTGAACTTCGCCTTGAACGGCTGAATGGATTCCGTTCATATGCATTACAAGCGTTGTCTTGCCAGCGCCATTAGGCCCCAAGAGTGCAATGCGCTCACCTTTTTCAACTCGAAGATTTACTCCGTAGAGAGCCTGGTTCCCATCAGGGTATGCAAACGCGAGGTTGCTGATTAAAAGACTAGGAGGCAAAGTCATTTCACTAACCTATCGTTCAGAAGGCGAGTGAAGAAATCAGAGCAAACCCGGGGAGGCTCAGAGCTGTGAGCCACATCTTTGCGCCAACCTTTCGAGTTTCGGTGTGGGGCAAGCTTCCCCTGAAACCACGCGACAACATTGCAAGATGGACTCGTTCACCGCGTTCGTATGATCGAATAAAGAGCGCTGCTGCAGATGTAGCAATTACTCTCCAGTGCTTTATGCCGGTGGCAACAAAGCCGCGCGATTCTCGAGCAATCTTCATTCGCTCCATTTCATCGCTAATCACGTTTATATAGCGCAACATGAATGAAGCGATTTGAACCATGATTGCGGGAAGTTTGAGTTTCTCCAGACCTCGCAAAATTTCGCGAGCAGTAGTTGTCGTCGATATAATTACAGCTACAAGGACTCCGAGTGTTCCTTTTGTGACTATTGATAATCCCGCAACCAGCCCTGCCTGATAGAGCGTAATCGCACCAATTGTCACTGTCTCTCCATGACCAAAAAAGGGCATCAGGATTGCAAAGAATACGAAAGGGATCTCAATGAGTGACCTTTTCACCAAGAGTCCAAGTGGGATTTTCGCAGCGGTAGACGTCAGTAAGACAAGCAGGAAGAAAAGTAGAAAGCTCTGCCACTGCTTAATTGGAGTTGAGACGACTACCAGGACAAAAGAAAGAACAGCAGCAATCTTTACGTGCGGCGCAAGATCATGAACTATCGAGTGGCGATGGAGGTAGAGCCTTTCACCGACATCATGTCCATGATGGTGACCATGCGAATGAACCTGGATGTTTTCAGAGTCAGAGATATTGTTAATTTGATTTTCTTCGCACTACAAGGAATAGGCCTGTTGCAACTGCGCCTGTGCCCAGTACGCCGATGATTCCGGCGAGCCCGACGGATAATCTCTCATTCTTGACTCCTTTAACGCCATAGTCGGCCAATGGAGCATTTGCCAAAGGAGAGTCTTTAGCAGTGTCGATGAAACCAATCTTATCGGCA
>RFXN01000165.1 GCA_009921625.1 Candidatus Fonsibacter lacus
GTTTCATACAAGTTCTCAATTCCAAGGAGTCGTTCAACTTCTGTGATTCCAGCCTCGAGAATTCCAACGGTGCGCTTCTTCTCATCAACTTCATAATGATCACCCGCGGTGAGTTTCTTTGCGATTGAAGCAAACTCTGAGTACCACTTCGTGGGACGATCTGCAGGACCGCTGATGATTAACGGCGTACGTGCTTCGTCAATAAGAATTGAGTCAACCTCGTCGACTATTGCAAAGTTATGTTCTCGCTGCACACAATCATCAATTGACCAAGCCATATTGTCACGAAGATAATCAAAACCAAACTCATTATTAGTGCCATATGTGATATCGGCTGCATAAGCAACCCGCCGTTCTTGGGGAGTCATGTGCGCAAGAATTACCCCTACACTCAATCCAAGGAAGCGATGGACGCGACCCATCCATTCACTATCGCGTTCTGCTAGATAATCGTTAACGGTGACAATGTGCACGCCTTTACCTGTTAGGGCATTGAGGTACGCAGGTAGCGTGGAGACGAGAGTTTTGCCTTCACCAGTTCGCATTTCAGCAATATTTCCGCGATGAAGAGCGATACCACCCATCAACTGGACGTCATAATGGCGTTGACCAAGGGTGCGCTTTGCCGCTTCCCGGACAACTGCAAAAGCCTCAGGAAGAATGTCATCTAGATCTTCGCCTTCGGCAATCCGTGATTTAAATTCTTCAGTCTTTGCCCGAAGTCCGTGATCATCAAGGCCGGAAATAACCTCTTCGTGCGAATTGACTAGGTCCGCGTTTTTCTCAAGGTTCTTAACCTGACGCCCTTCACCGGCACGTAAGATTTTGTCCAGCAGGGCAACCACGCTATTTCAGCCTCTCTCGGGATAGACCCCCACTCTAACGCTGGGGTTGGCTCCCGCTCCAATTGATCGAGAAAGCGGCCGTTATTGCCCCAATACATGGTCGTCCTGCCCTCTCCATCGCCCGCACGCCCTCGCGCAGCGTGGCACCTGTGGTCAGCACATCATCAACAAGTAAGGCTCCTTTTACTCCTGATTCGTCGGGCGCTGGTCTATATGTAAATGCATGGTTCATATTTCTCGCTCGCGCTCGAGCGCTGAGGCTCTTTTGCGGTGCGAATTTCCGCGCACAGTGCAATGCAGTAGAGATCTGATCTCCTGTTTCGCGCGCCAACGCACGGGCAAGATCTAAAGTGAAATCTCGCCCTCTCTTTCTTCTGGCGCTCGACGAGCTTGGGATAGGTGTCAGTACTAGATCGGCGGGGAAGAGCGAACGTGCAGCGAGTAATGCTCGAGTCACTACACCTTCCAGATCGCAATTGCCGCCTTCTTTTGCGCCGAGAATTATCTGGCTCACTCTTTCATCATAAGGAATTAACGAGCCGACGCTTATGTTCGAATTACCCAATCTGAATCGATGAGGCATCAGAAATCCTGAAGGCATGAAAGCACCTTCACAAGAAGTGCAAAGAATTTTTCCATCAGCCGAGCAACTGATACAGGAAACGGGAATTATTAGTGAGAGTACGGAAGCAAGGAATTTCACGGAACAAAAATAGTGAAGTCAGGGCTAAAGATTGAGTGCAAAGAGCTTTTCTGTGAGTTCCTCACTTCGATCTCGAGGAATGGTCACTACAAATAACGATCCCTTACCAATAACGCCCACTGCCTCAATAATTCCACCATGGAGGTGTGCATCTTCTTGCGCAATGGAGAGGCCCAACCCCGTTCCACCCCTTATTCGCTCACGAGATGGGTCGGCCCGCCAGAAGCGATCAAAAACTCGCAACTCTTCACCAGGGCGAAGTCCAATTCCAAAGTCACGGACCGCTATCGCAATTGATTTCTCTCC
>RFXN01000166.1 GCA_009921625.1 Candidatus Fonsibacter lacus
CAGCGCTTCTTTAATTTGAAGAGCTTCTACCGATTCAGTGAGGTCACGACTAGTCATACCCGAGTGAATAATTTGGTGGCCAGCAAGTGCGTTGAACTCCTCAATTCTTGCCTTTACATCGTGACGCAACTCTTTTTCGCGAGCATCTATCGATGCTAAATCAATTTTCTCAAGAACTTTCTCGTAATCCTTAATAGCGCTTGCATCAATTGATAGCCCCAACTCTTTTTGCGCTTTAAGAACGGCGATCCATAACTTTCGCTCGAGCAGAATCTTTGCCTCAGGGGCCCAGATTGCGCACATCTCACGGCTGGCATATCGAGTAGCAAGAGTGGATGGAATCTGCATGGCGCTATTCTCGACCACTTAGGCCTCCTTCTGAGCTATTGACGCAGCGAGAGCGATATCTTTTCGATAATGGCTGCCTTTGAGCGAAATCTGTGAGATCACTCGATAACTATTCTCTCGAGCGCTATTGAGATCGGAGCCCAATCCGGTAACTGCAAAGACTCGACCGCCTGAGGAATGGAGTTTCCCATCCTCATTTCTTGTCCCTGCATGAAAAATGAACGCATCTGTACTTTCAGTTGGTCCGGTGATTTCTCGACCGGTAGTTGGGCGCTCTGGATATCCCTCAGATGCTAAAACAATCGTTACTGCCTCTTGCTCTGACCATTGCAACGGTGGCTGTGCCGCTAAATTTCCAGTAGCAGCTGCATACAGAAGTTGCGCCAACGGAGTTTTTAATCGAGGCAATAGGACTTCTGTTTCAGGATCTCCAAATCGTGCATTAAATTCAATAACTCGCAAGCCTCGAGATGTCATTGCTAGCCCGGCATAGAGCAACCCAACAAAAGGTGTATTACGTTTTGCCATCTCGTTAATTGTGGGAATAAGGACTTCCTGTTCAGTGCGAGCAATAATGTCTTTCGGTGCCCAAGGTAGCGGTGAATATGCGCCCATGCCGCCGGTATTTGGCCCTTCATCATTATCAAATGCGCGTTTGAAATCTTGCGCAGGTTCCATTCCAATCACATGTGTACCATCTGAAATTCCAAAGAGGGAGATTTCAGGTCCATCAAGAAACTCTTCAATGACAACTTTGCCGCACGCCAGCGCATGGTGTAGCGCTTGCGCACGATCACTAGTAACGACTACTCCCTTACCTGCAGCAAGGCCATCATTTTTCACAACGTAGGGCGATCCGAAAGTATCAAGTGCGTTTTCGATTTCTGATTTCGTTGTACAAGTAATCGACTGAGCCGTTGGAACGCCAGCACTTGCCATAATCTCTTTTGCAAAACTCTTCGAGCCCTCTAAAGCTGCTGCCGCTTGAGATGGACCAAAACATGGAATGCCTATGGCACGAATCGCATCTGCCACTCCTGCAACAAGTGGTGCCTCTGGACCAATCACAACTAAGTCAGCGCTGATGCGTTTAGCTAATTGAGAAACTGCAATTGGATCGTCAGCTATTACTGAATGAAGAGTTGCTAATTGACCGATTCCCGGATTTCCAGGCGCAGCGTGCAACTCACTAACTGAAGCATCTGACTTGAGCGAGTATGCGAGGGCATGTTCCCGCGCTCCGCTTCCAATCAGAAGGATTTTCATCTTTTCAGAAGATCCCTCGTCACGATGGTTTCATCTCTTCCAGGGCCCACACCAATCGCACTCATGGGCGCACCTGAAATTTCTTCTAGGAAAGTGATGTAATCACGGGCATTTTTCGGTAAATCTGAGATGGTCCGAGCTTTGGAGATATCTTCACTCCAGCCAGGAAGATATTCGTAAATAGGAATCGCATGATGAAAATCTGTTTGTGAAGAC
>RFXN01000167.1 GCA_009921625.1 Candidatus Fonsibacter lacus
CCACTCGCTGAAGGGGGCGAACTGCTCGGCACCGCTCATGGTCCGCATGTTCGTGATCTCTCTGGAAATTTCCGAAAGGTTCCTGGTCGCGTTGAAGCTGATGGCTATTTAGCAAAGAAGAATTTACGGTGGAACGATGCAAAGGTTGCGCCATGGGGTGATCTTTTCTTAGGTTCCATGACATATGACTTTGAAACCAATGCTGGTGCGTTATATCAACTGCAAAAAGGTGGCGCGCATATTCGTCGCCTCTTTGGTGATGTCACGATTAGTAATGGCATCGATTGGACCGTTGATTGCACCGCAATGTTCTATGTAGATACCCCTCTTCGTCGCGTGGATACATTTGATGTTCGATCAATTAATTATTACGAGCGCTCGTGATGACGATGCAGCAGGCGAAGCTCCAGAGGCAGGTATGACTTTCATTGCCACCCCAGGCGTTAAAGGAAAAGCAACAACGACATTTTCTTTTTCACCAAATGAAGCTGCGGGTGCGAATGCCTGATCTCTATACCTTCGGTGAAGCGATGGCGTTATTTCTCGCCAGTGATACCGATTCAGTTCTTACCGCGCGCACCTACACTCGAAGCACTGCAGGCGCTGAAGGCAATGTTGCAGTTGGTGTGACTCGTCTTGGCCTATCGGCTCATTTCTTTACCCTGATGGGAAATGATCAATTAGGTAGCGCAGTACTCGCAGATTTTGCTGCAGAGGGTGTGGATGTCTCTGGTGTAAAGCGGGTCGATAGTTTTAGTAGCGCAATGATTCGTAACCCTGGCACCACTGCGCCAGTGGAGGCGAGCTACTTACGAAAAGGCGCCGCAGCATCGCTGATGACACCTGCCGATTTAGATCAACAGGTCATTGCGCAATCACGCTGGCTTCATACAACGGGAATTACCTGCGCGATTTCATCGAGCGCTGCGCAGACGGTGAGCGCTGGTTTGGAATCTGCGCGAAAGCATGGAATAAAAAAGAGTTTTGATCTAAATATTCGCCGTAAATTGTGGAGCGAAGAAGAGGCGCGCGCAGTGCTTGAACCAATTGCTCGCGATGTGGATTTACTAATTGGCGGCGAAGATGAATATTGCGCAATCTTTGGCAGTAGCGATGGAGAAGAAGCGCTTCGCATCGCCGCCTCTCGAAATAATTCAGTGGCCATCATGACTAAAGGTCCAGAGCAACTAACCTATGCAGTTAATGGAGCCTTCACGACAGTGCACCCACCACAAGTGAAATCTGTTGACCCAGTAGGCTCCGGTGATGCATTTACCAGCGGAGTTATCTCAGGTTTGCTCGCCGGACTCTCTGTGAGCGATGCGGTTGCACAAGGGACAATCTCGGGAGCGCGCGTAGCGAGCCAATTTGGTGATTGGGCCGGCTTGCCTAGCGGTAAGGGTGGCGTCACCGAACAGAGATATATCGATGAAATTTTAGGAAAGGCGAGGTAATGATGGTTACCAGAGAAGATCTCCTACGCGCTGGCGCTGTTGCGATTGTGCGGATGCCAGATGAAGCGCTCGGACAAGAGGTGGCCGATCGAATTGTTGCAGCTGGTTTAACAACTATCGAGATTACTCTTACCAATCCCGGTGCGCTCACTATCATTGAAAAGTTGGCAAAAGAAAGTGGTGTTCAAGTTGGCGTTGGCACTGTCGTCGAAAGCGCAGATGTAGTTCGCGCAAAGAATGCAGGTGCAACTTTTATCGTCTCTCCAAATACCGATGAAGAGGTTATTGGTGAGACAAAACGCCAAGGTCTGCTCTCACTACCTGGCGTTGCCACGCCAAGTGAAGTCGCAGCAGCGAA
>RFXN01000168.1 GCA_009921625.1 Candidatus Fonsibacter lacus
TATTGGTAGCACTTTCCAGTAGGTAATACATCGCCAGACCCACTCAAGTGGACCATATTTGAACTTACTTTGCCACAGTCCACTCAAGATAACTTGCGCGACATAAAGCAGGAAGCTGATTCCTAAAACTTGGAATCCATTTAACTTTAGAGCAAGGCCAAGCCCCCAACCATAAGCAAGAAATGTGAGTATGAGAGACTGAGTTAAGTAGTTGGTCAGCGCCATTCTTCCCACCTTTGAAAAATATCCATAAATCTTTCGATTTGGATTCTTGAGAAAAGAGAGGGTGAGCGCAGATGCATAACCTAAACAGAGGATCGGACCGGCCAGATATTGATCTTCAATAATTGCAATGAGTGCACTGAGCGTTGGTAGGAACTTAGTTCCTAACACGATGAGAAACATCAAGGAGAACCCAAGAGTTAGACCCCAGAAGCGCACTTTTTGGAGGATCTCCACCTTTTCAGGAAGCTGACGAATGAAGTTACTTCTACCTAGGAAGAGGCCAATTAAAAACATCGCAAGAACAGTTGGAATTCTTGAAAAAAGTAAGGGGGAAAGGTCCTGGTAGGTATGAATTCTTTCACCGATTCCCTCGATGAATCCGGTTTGTAAGAGTTTTTGTGTTGCATCGGTATTTGCAAACTCCTTAGCCAACGAGGCATCGCTCTTTGCAAGGGTCTGGGCTCCGGATGCCGACAATCTGGCAATTAGCGTGTAAATGAAGATGGCAAGCACTAAGACACCAGGGACGGCAAGAAGTGCAATTACCCATTTCCGGATTTGCAAATAAGCAGTTTTTCTTAAGAGAATTAAGAGGGTTCCAGTAATTGCATAAATCACCAAGATATCGCCATCCCAAAGAAGCAAGATGTGAAGCAGACCAAAAATCAACAACCCAGCCATTCGTCGTGAAATTCTCGGCAAGAATGCATTGCCTTGCTTCTCAGCGCTTTGTATTTGAATAGCAAAGCCAATTCCAAAGAGGAGCGAAAAGAGAGTGAAGAATTTAGATTCAATAAAGAAGAGAATCAGGTCTTGCAAAGTTCGATCAGCAACGGGAATGTCCACAGTGAACGCTGGTGTTGATCCCTTAACAGCCAGGATTGACATCGCATTGATGACGAGAATCCCCGCCAGAGCAAAACCTCGGAGCACATCGAGGACTTGTATACGGTCCTGCTTCTCTGAACTCGTGTCGTTTGGCATGCTCAATTATAAGAGAAGAGTCGCTCTTCAAGCCGGATAGTTTGCAACTACTTCTTTTTGCTGTTTCTGATTATCGAAAGAAGTAGGACTATCACAATAATCAGGCTCGGATATGTAATCCATCGTGGCCCATCTGCAACCATGGAAATCAAGCCGCAAGCTCCCGCGAGAGTTAAAAGGAAATTTTGCCAAAATGTCAGTGAGTAGACTTTCTTTGGCGAGTTAGAAAACTCTGATTGACCTGAACTTTCCATTTGAAATCCCTTCGTTTTCACGCGTAATTATAAATGAACTTTGGCACCAGGCCATATGCTTAAGTATGGATTCATTAGTCCTTGCTGCTGTAATTCTTGCATCACCCGCTCTTTATGGGGGTCCGCTTGCTCTTTGCCTAACTCTCTGGCGCTTTCAACGTGCTTCAAAAGTTCGTTTAATGCTAGTTAGGGTGCTAGCTGTTCTTGCTCTCGTTAGTGGAACTTATTTATTGGCAGAACACATCAACCAAGGCTCATCATTGATCGGCCTCATTGGAATTAGTACTTCCTTGATTACCTTTTGGCGTTTGCGCAAAAAGCCAAGACGAAAATAGAAG
>RFXN01000169.1 GCA_009921625.1 Candidatus Fonsibacter lacus
TTCGCAAATCGCTTATGGGTTAGCCCAATGTGTCAATACTCCACACTGCTATTTCACCGTGACGCGATCGAGCTGCTCCTTGCCAAAGTACAACGCCATCGTATATCCAGCGAGCTTTGTCGTCGTGCGAATTCCACCCGCACCATCTTCATCAGTGTCGATGGAAAACTTCAGAGATCGTGAACCCTTTTTCGTCGCGCGGATAGTTAAGGTTTCATCGGGAAGATTACTTTCGACCTTCAAAATATATCGAGCGAGCGATTTGCTATAGGTCACAGAGAGGTTCGCGGCAGGAATTTCCTCTTCGGCCTCTACCTCTGCAAATTTTTCTTCTTTTTGAGTACTGCCCGATTTTGGATTGGTTTGCACCTTACTACTGGTAGCCACGATCTGGCGGGGCAAACTCTCGTACTTTCCATACAACGTCTTGGACGAACCAAGCGCAGTTTGGAAGGAGGAGCAACTAGAGTCCTGTTTCTGGTAAACCGGAATTTTTTCAATCCACATCAGTAAATTCTGAAGTTCAGAGTTTGTCGCTTTAGACCACTCGTTGAGAAGATCTGCCGCCGCATTCTGTTGCGTATCGAATTTACCCAATTGCGATTGGATTTTGTAAAGAACTGCATCACTATTCTTGATGGAGGTGAGTGCAGCTGTTCCTTGCGTACGACAAAAATCAGACTCCTCATTTTTTGCTGATTCACTCCCGACCGATTTCTGTGCCTTTGCCAGATAGGCAGTTAACAGAGTCCGAGTTTGCGAGATTTTTGCCTCCGTTGCAGTTGACTCAGCAATAAATTGTAAATAGTCATCACATGTGATGCCAACACCGAGTTTCCCATAGGTAGCGTCTGCCTTAGTTCTCAAGTTAGTTAGATTGACAGAGTCCTGAGCTAAGGTCTCACCCCAACTCTTCAATTGCTCGTAAAGCCCGGGAGCGCCAAAATCTGTTAATGCAGAGAGATAACTCAATTTCGCATCAGTGGCAGAAGCGATTTTCATTCGCGCGTCGGTAAAACCTTTATCAAAATTACAGGTATTTTCCTGAACCTTGATTGGTTGTGGTGCGGCGGGCTGACCAGGATAAATGTTAAAGGCAAAAATCTTCAGATTATCTGGCTCCGTCTGAACGGTTGGTCCATAGATGTTTGCCCACCTCGCATTCCAAAGTTGAATGGTGAGCGTATAAGAATCTTCAGGAAAGATTGTTGAGTTAGGTAACGAAAACGCACCATAAAACCTGGCGTTATTAATATTGACTGGACCATCAACATTGACCAGTGGCGCAGGGGCCCATTGCGCGGTCGAAACCTGTCTTCCTTTTCCATCCGTGATAAGAGCATTAATGCTTGAAAGTTGAAATTGTTCCGGAGCACGTGACTCAATCCGCACCTTATAGTGCAAGGTAGCCGGCAACTTCGATGTCGTTAACGATTCGGATGGGCAGGTCTCGTAGCCGACTTGGTTCCATCGTGTTCCATCAAGCGAATTGGGATCAAAGGGGTATTTGAACGAGGTACATAGCGCGACATCTTCGACGTAAACGGTGCTGTTAGCGAGTGAAAAAGAGGTCACATTGGAGAAGGCTTCTGCGCGAACGGGGGCAGCGAATTGAATTAAAGAGGATGCCAAAAGCGAAAAGATGAGCGCTATGGCCCCATTAAGTCGTGTAACTCTCACGAGCGTAAAGGGTAACGGAGTGAGCGTCTGGGTGCATTCGCTGAGCTGCGCGATATTCGCGATATGGAGAGGAGCGAGGCAGCGGTATCCTTCCCAGCATGGAATATACAAATTTAGGACG
>RFXN01000170.1 GCA_009921625.1 Candidatus Fonsibacter lacus
CAAACAATAAAGCGAGTGGAAAGAATGCCAGCCTTGATACTGACATCATCTTCACGGTGAAGATTCGAGTGAAGTCTGCTTACCAACCAAATATCACTTTGGGCGCTGGTGCAGGCATGACGATGAAAGCTACTGATGGATCCGGTTATCGTCTCCTCACACTTACTGGTAAGCCAGTAAACGTTGCCTTCGCTGCAGATTCAAAAGCCTGCCAAGGCGAGACTGGCAAGGCATCTTCACGTTATGCAACAGTGCAAGCGATTTCCTTTACAGAGTTTGGAATTGATGGCGTCTCCAATGACATCATTGTTCTCTCTGATGGACTCTGCAAGCTCTCCAGCCCCGTCTGGAATGCCCAAGAGAAATCATTCGTCTTCACTGCAGCCGCGCCACACTTTGATGCCGATGGCACAACGGTGATTCGTGGTTTCTATCGCGCATACATTCCATTTAACGATGCAAAAGTTCTCTGGGGCTTAGAAAATCCAAATGATGCTGCTAAGGCTCTTGAGCTCTCTGTGACAACAGATGACGCGACAGGCGAGCAGATTGTTGAGAATGCGAATATTGCGGCGAAAAATGGCATCATCAGCATCGAGTATGAAGGCTTTAAGTACTCACAGCCTAAGCTCTCGGGAAAACCTTCATCGGTTAGTAAAAAGACCGGTGCTACTTCGGTAGCGCCGGTCTTTTTCATTGCGAATGCTTTGCAAATATTCTACATATCAACAAAAGTAGAGAACGCCACTGCAATTGATGGTTATCGATGTGGGTTTTCACCTTGCTCAACCCAAGGTGCAAAACTTTTAACTAGCAGAGCGGGACAACATCCTCAATCGCTCGTTGCTTCTCACCCGAGAACCGTTGCACGAGTGAAACAAATAGTGGTGGCACTTCGCGGTTTGAATTGGGTAAGCGACAGACCGAGCGCTGTAATACGCTATCGCTTTTAACGCGCAAGACGATCCGTGGCTCTTCAAGAAGGATACTGACCCAATCATTGCCATTGCCGTCGAGGTAATAACCAACAAGGGTCGACGCCTGATCGCCCTTCTCTACACCTTGCACTGCGACCAAGTTCTCTTCGGTAGAGACAATTTGGAAACGCTCTGGCGCGAGCCAGACTTGATCGTCAGCTACGAGTTGGACGCCGGCAACGAGTGCGAAATAGAGGATTAAAAATTGGAAAGGGTGGGGCCAATCATCAAGGTTATTGGTCCACGCGGAGATGGCGCTGTAAAGAATAAGTACCCCTGCTGCAAAGAATGCGACGAAAGCGACCGCTCCATTCCAAGCAAGCGGTGATGGCACAACGGTTGCGACGAGGAACCAAGCAGCAACCGAGATCCACACACGCGAATTCTTTGTTACCGGTTTATCGCTGACATTAATAAGTGCAGTGATAGTAAATCCTGTTGCCGCAGTGAGTAGGAGAATCGGCAGCGCTTGCACAATTGCACCAGTCACCGTCTTGCTAATTCCTTGGGCATCAAGGAACGAGAGCGCAGTCGGGGCCGAACGTCCGCTGATGGCGATAAGTCGAGTAAGTAAGTAGAGAACACCGCCAAAGGAGACGATCTGGGTCAAATTCTCTTGGAGAAGACCGGTTAGCGCTCCAATAGTTCGCGAGCGCTGAGCTATTGAGAGTTTCTCGATTTTCTCTTGCAGCTCTTCCTGTAGCTCTTCTAAATCTTCGCGGATTTCATCAACCTCATCATCGATGCCATTGTTATCGCGATCTTGGAAGTTGTCATTGGTCATGATGTCGA
>RFXN01000018.1 GCA_009921625.1 Candidatus Fonsibacter lacus
AAGCCGACGGCGAGCGCGCAGAGCGCTCCAGCAATCGCACCTAACGCAATTGCGCCGAGTGGATTTACTGACGAGCAGGAAGGGGTAATCGCAACGAGGCCGGCAACAACACCTGATGCTGCGCCTAGACTTGTTGCTCGACCATCGCGAATCTTTTCCACGACCAACCAGGCAAGCATTGCAGAACCGGTTGCAACAAAGGTATTGAGGAATGTAACGCCCGCGGTTGTATTAGAGGCAACTGCTGAGCCCGCATTAAATCCAAACCACCCGAACCAGAGTAAGCCGGCGCCAATCATGACAAGCGTGAGGTTATGTGGCTTAAACGCTTCACGACCAAAACCGATGCGTTTTCCGATCACGAGCGCTGCGGCAAGGCCTGCGATACCTGCGTTGATGTGAACTGCCGTTCCACCTGCAAAGTCGATTGCTTTGAGTTGATTAGCGATCCAGCCGCCGGGATCTTTCTCGCCGCTATCGAAATCAAAGACCCAGTGTGCAATTGGGAAGTACACGAGCGTTGACCAAATAATGACAAAGGCAATCCAGCCACCGAACCTAGCTCGATCAGCGATTGCGCCAGAAATGAGCGCCACTGTGATGATGGCGAACATCGCTTGGAATGCAATAAAGACCGATGTGGGAATACCGCCAAAGAATGAGTCCGGTGCAATCTGGTCACTTAATCCGAACATCTCGAAAGGATTACCCAGTAATCCATTTCCCAGATCTTTTCCAAAAGCCATCGAATATCCATATAGAACCCATAAGACTGAAACAATTCCCATAGAGATAAACGACATCATCATCATGTTCAAGACGCCTTTGGCTCGAACCATTCCGCCATAGAAGAGAGCAAGGCCCGGTGTCATAAGAAGCACCAGAGCACAGCTCATCAACATCCAGGCGGTATCGCCTGGATTGAGTACCGCTTGGCTCATTTCATTAACTCCCACTCTGTTAGAGAATCTGCTCCGCTTTAACGTGTTGCAGCTCCCATAACTATGGTTTAGCTCTACTTCATGCGAGTTAGTGGGAGGTTTCGGGTTGATAAACAATCGCTCTCTTCTGTAACGCGAATGTTTCCACTGGAGCGCAGGCGGTCCGAACGATTGGGTCTATTGGCGAAGAAGCCCTGAGATATAACCGTCGGGGGAAAAGGGGGCGAAATCTCCCACCCCTTCTCCCGTACCAACGTATTTGATAGGAATCTCTAGTGCGCGCTCAATAGCCAGGGCCGATCCGCCTCGCGTAGAACCGTCGAGTTTTGTTAAGACCAAGCCGGTTACTTTTACTGCAGCGGTGAAATTTTCCGCTTGCGCAAGCGCATTTTGCCCAGTGCTGCCATCGAGAACTAAGAGCACTTCCGATACCGGTGCGCGCTTTTCCACCACTCGGTGAATCTTTCCCAGCTGGTCCATCAAACCTTCTTTGGTATGCAACCTGCCAGCGGTATCGATGAGCACGTAATCTGCTCCGCGCTCAATAGCGTGGCTGACCCCATCAAAGGCAACTGCAGCCGGATCTGCGCCATCCTTTCCGCCAAAAGAGATTAGACCAGAGCGTTCTGCCCACGTTTCTAATTGTTGGCGCGCTGCAGCGCGGAATGTGTCAGCTGCAACAACAACGACAGATTTACCTTGCGAAGTAAGTAGCGCCCCTAATTTACCAACGCTAGTAGTTTTGCCACTTCCATTCACTCCAACAATCAAAACTACCGTTGGCTTCTTAATGGCGGTAATCAATTCCCGATTTTTTTTGACAAGTAAGTCAGAGAGAGCGCCATGGAGTGAAAGTTTTTTATTCTGACGTAACTGATCGGAGACTTCTTTAGCTAAGTTCGGCCCCAAATCAGCGCTAATCAACGTCCGCTCTAAGTCATCCCAATCAACATGAGCTCTCTCCACATGTTCTAGTGAGTCGTTCTCTTCGCTACGTTTAAAGAGCGAAGTGAATTTAGAGAAGAGCGCCACTAAGCATTTTCCACTTCACGAATGCGCTGCGAAATAACTTCAGTCACCCCGTCGCCACGCATGGTCACGCCATAAAGCGAATCGGCAATCTCCATTGTTCGCTTCTGGTGAGTCACAATAATTAATTGTGATTCAGTCCGAAGTTCAGAGAGAACTTCAAGAAGGCGACCAAGGTTGACATCATCTAAAGCTGCCTCAACCTCATCAAGAACATAGAACGGGCTTGGGCGCGCTTTAAAAATTGCCACGAGTAACGCAATAGCAGTAAGCGAACGTTCGCCGCCTGAGAGAAGGGAGAGTCGCTTCACTCGCTTTCCAGGAGGTCGCGCCTCGACATCCACTCCAGTGGTGAGCCAATCCTCCGGATTGGTGAGAATCAGTCGCCCATCACCACCTGGAAATAAGCGTGGGAATATCTCGCCAAATGCTCTGGCGGTATCGCGATACGCATCTTTGAAAATCGTCTCAACCCGTTCATCAACTTCGCGCACAATTTCAAGAAGATCGCGACGAGTGTTCTTCAAGTCTTCCAATTGTTCTGCTAGATATTTAGCTCGCTCTTCTAGCGCTGAAAATTCCTCAAGGGCGAGTGGATTAATCTTGCCGAGCAGGGCGAGTGAGCGTTCCGCGGCTGCTAGTCGCTTCTCTTGCTGATCGCGACGAAAGGGGATGACCTGCGTTGAGATGACCTGACCTTCATCATCAAGAATAAATGTTGGTACATCGTTTGTAGGACCATACTCATGAACGAGGGTTGCCGCGTCCAATCCAAACTCACCAGAAATCTTCTCTTCGAGCTGCTCTATCCGCATTCGTTGCTCAGCGCGCGCGATTTCATCTTTGTGCACGCTGTCGGTTAGTTGCTCCATCTCAGCAGTGAGTTCTCGATTTTTTGAACGGACCGCAAGAATTTCGCCTTCACGCTCTGTTCGCGCCGATTCCAACGCGCTTCGCTCAGCCATTGCTTTAGTGATTGAGACTTCAATCTGAATTAGCGCATCGTAAGCAATTTCGGATAACCGTTGGGCAACTACGGCAGCGCTCGCACGCGCTTCTCGTTTTACAATAGCTCGTACCCGCGAATCGCGTTCATTTTGAGCTCCACGCTCTAATTGGATCGCTCGCTCTGCCATCGCATTTGCTCGCTCTTCGCTAGTGCGAAGCGTTAACCGCGCTTCCATCTCAACTGTTCGAGCTAAAGAAACTCGTTCGCGAAGCTGTTCTACATCAACGCTTTGAGGGTCGACAATTGGTGCCACGCTGATTGGGGCGCTTTGAAGTTCAATCAGCTCGCTTTGATATCGAGCGATTAATTCATTTGCTTCACTAATCGATGCAGTCAATCGTTCAGCCTCAGCATGTGCGGCGGAGTGAGTTTGACTGAAAACCGCAATCTGTTCGGCCATTGCTGCCATGCGTGCATCTGATTCGTTGAGCGCTGCTAGTAACCGATCAATTTCAGTTCGTTGCAGATTTACTTTTTCAGCTGCTTGTGATATCTCAAAACGTAGTCGCTCACCATCATGAGTGAGTTCAGATAATTTCTTTTCGCTCACTTCAATCGCAGCATTTAATTCGACCACGCTAGATTCTCGTTTAGAGCCACCACTAACGAGCTCTCTTCCAAGAATGTCGCCATCCTTTGTTACCACGCGAAGCGTCGGGTATTGCTGCACAATTGTGTGCGCAACATTTAAGGACTCAGCCATAATGGTATTGCCAAGTAAATGTGAGAGAGGACGCTGGAGTTGTGCAGTGCGAATTACATCCACTGCGCGAAGTGCACCTTGTGGTAACGGTTGGTTGAAAATCGCTGATGTACTCTCTTGCGCCCCAACGACAATAATCTCCGCTCGCCCGGCATTCTCGCGCTTTAGTAAGGTAAGCGCATCAAGGGCATCCGATAACTTCCCCACGACTACTGCATCGGTAAGTGAACCAAGAGCTGCTCCCACTGCTCCTTCCCACCCAGGTTCAACCTCCATGAGCGATGCAAGAGAACCCAGAACTGGCACTTCATTTCGCGCATTTAGTAGCGCTGCGCTGCCATCGCGGGAAGCTACCGCCAATCTGAGCGCCTCAACGCGGGCTTGCACTGATGATCGCTCCCGTTCAATTGCCCGCTCGCGATCTCGTAAATTCTCTAATTGCGCGTTAGCTCCCTCAAGAGCGCTCTTCGCGCCTTGGTAATCAGAGTCCAACTTTTCTTCACCAGCACCGTGGCCAGCGATTTCTGCCTCTTTGGCGGCAAATTGTTGTTGCGCGCGTGCAGCACGGTTAAGCGCATCATCGCGATTACGGGTTAATCGAGCGATTTCTGCTTCACTGGCGTGAATTCTCGAGAGGAGAGAATTAATTTCGCCCTCACGTCGAGCATTGCCCTCTCTTGCATCCGCAGCTGCTCGCAGCGCTTGCGCTAATTCACTCTCTCGCGCTTTTAACTCAGTCTCTGCTTGGGCAAGATTTGCGCTCGCAATTCGTAGCGCTTCTTCCTGAGCGCTGAGTGTTTGCCTGAGTACCTGCTCTTGTGTGCGAATGCCGGCGGCTTCACGCTCCATGGCTTCAGGATCCACCGTCGATGCCAGGACCTCTTCGGAATCGGAGAGGTAGCGAGCGCGCTCGCTTGCAAGGTTTGCGCTTCCGCGAAATCTCTCTCGTAGCGAATTAAGTTGGTAAAAAGTCTCTTGCGCTTTTGCCAACACTGGAGCCTGTGAGAATGTCAGCTGTTCTAATTCATCTTCTCGCGCCCGAACCACTTCCAGTTCTCGTTCAACTTCACTTCGACGAGCCCGTAAGGCTCGTTCGTCAGCAACTTCAACAGAGAAAGTCTCATTAAGTTGAATTAAATCATCAGCATAGAGGCGCAGTTTTGCATCGCGAACATCCGCTTGAATTGTTGCTGCCTTTTTTGCAACTTCAGCCTGCTTTCCAAGTGGCTTCAATTGTCGCCGTAGCTCAGTAAGTAAATCTTGAATTCGAGCGAAGTTGCCCTGCATAGCTTCTAGCTTTCGTAGCGCTTTCTCTTTACGTTTGCGATGCTTGAGAATTCCTGAAGCCTCTTCGATAAAAGCGCGACGATCTTCTGGGTTTGCCGACAGAATGGAATCGAGTTGGCCTTGCCCCACAACAACGTGCATTTCGCGTCCAATACCACTATCTCCGAGTAGCTCTTGAATATCGAGCAATCGCGAAGTTTCACCATTGATTTGATATTCACTCGTACCGTTGCGGAAGAGAATTCGCGAAATTGTCACTTCAGAGAATTCAATGGGGAGTGCGCCATCACTGTTTTCAATCGTTACTGAAACTTCGGCGCGACCCAATGGTGCTCTTCCGGCAGTGCCGGCAAAGATGACGTCTTCCATCTTTCCGCCGCGAAGACTCTTTGCGCCTTGTTCACCCATCACCCAGGTAAGCGCATCAACGATGTTTGATTTGCCGGAGCCATTTGGTCCAACAACGCAGGTAATTCCTGGTTCAAAGCGGAGAGTGGTGGCTGATGCAAATGACTTAAAACCTTTGAGCGTTAACGCCTTGAGATACATCGAGCCACCTCCTTTCACTGCCACGTGCACTGCCACGCGCACTGACACTCGCACGATCAGAGCTCCGCTTGGAGCTCAAACCACCACAGAAGGGTCGCGCACTCGAAGTACTCGGGCGGCGACCTCTCCTGACCCGACCTACCCTAACTACTGCTTACCGCTTCTTCTGGCACTTCGGACAGAGGTGGCTTGAGCGATTCATAAACCTCAACCTTTGGATGAGGGTTCCACACTCGCCATTAACTCTCTTGTACTGCTCATCTATCGAGGTACCGCCGACTTCGATCGCCTGCACCATTACCTCATAGAGCGAGCGCAAGAGCTTATCAACCTCTCTTTTCGTCAAAATGTTGGCCTGAGTCTCGGGATGAATTTTGGCTGCCCACAAACCTTCGTCTGCATAAATGTTTCCAATGCCACTTACCACTGCCTGGTTGAGTAGGACCCGTTTAATCTCACTTTTTCGAGTGCGAATCCTCTCGTTAAGTACTTCCAGGGAAAAGTTGTGCAAGGAGCCAATGAAAACTTCCATGAGGTCTGGAGCAATATGCGCCACAGATTGTGGAATTAACGTAGTAGCGCCGTTTTCTCTGCCCTGCTCGAAATCATCCTCGACTAAATCCTCTAACGAGAGGTAGCCAAAAGTCCGTTGATCAACAAAATGTAATTCGCGCTTCTCATTAAGAAAACCTATCTGCGCTCTGAGATGAGTACTCGTAGATGTTGATGGCGAAACTTTTGGCAGATGAACTTGACCGCTCATTCCTAAATGAATCACAAGAGCATGTGGACGATTGAAGGTGAGCCAGAGAAATTTTCCTCGGCGATTAACCCCAGTTATTTTCGCTCCGATGAGAACATTTCGAGAATTCTGTAATGAGTGAGACGCAGGACCACTAGTACGCCTGACCGCTCGCGGATGAAGTATTTTTACTCTCGAAATTCTCTTTCCAGGAAGCCAGCGAGCAAGCTCACTGCGAACAGTTTCTACTTCGGGTAGCTCAGGCACGGCCACTTAATGTAGTAAATGCCAGGGTAGCTGCAATTTGTTCGGCTTCGCGCTTGCTCTTTCCTTCTCCACGGCCAACCACCTCACCACGTATCAGCACTTGAGCAACAAAGCTCTTGTCATGATCAGGCCCTGAGTCGGTTACGACATACTCAGGTACGCCAAGGTTTCGCTCCGCTATCAACTCTTGGAGCGCGGTCTTGCCATCAAGTCCCGCACCCTTCTCTAGAGCGTTAGAAATTAGAGGTGAGATAAGTGGCAAAATAATTTTTCTTGCCTCTTCGAATCCTTTATCAATATATAACGCACCAAAAAGCGCTTCTAGCGAGTCTGCAAGTATTGACGCTTTTGCGCGTCCGCCGGAACTCTCTTCACCTTTACCAATCTTGATGTGGCTACCTAAACCAAGTGTTCGTGCTACTTCAGCGAGCGCGGTGGTATTGACAATTCCTGATCGAAGCGGGCTTAATCTGCTCTCAGGTAAATCTGGATAACGTTGATATAACTCAGAAGTAACAATTAACCCCAAGACGCTATCGCCAAGAAACTCTAAGCGCTCATACGTGGGAAGACCGCCAGATTCGTACGCGAAAGAACGGTGAGTCAGCGCTATCTCAAGAAGGTGCTCGTCAATCTCGGCACCGAGAGCCTGAGTAAGGTCGCGATGCATTCTTCTGCTTAAACCTCTAGCGCGTTACGGTCCCGATATGTGCCGCAAGTTGGGCAGGCAATATGTTGAAGTCGTGGTTGACGGCACTGTTCGCAGAGAACGGTATTTGCTGGGGTGGTACGCCACATACTCCGGCGCCAACGAGTCCGGGCACGGGAGAGCTTTCGCTTTGGTACTGGCATGGGAGAACTATCCCGCATCATGGGCGAAATTGCCAAAAAACCAGAAAACTAGAGGAGTCCGACGAGTCAGGAGCTCGGCTGAACTACTCCCCCAGATTTGGGAGCTCGCGCAGCTTGGCCCAGCGTGGATCGACGCTCTGGTGGGTATGGCTCTTTGGATTATCGGGATCCACTCCCAGTTTCTCTCCGCACTCTGGGCAGAGCCCAAGGCACTCTTCAGAGCAATGTGGCGTCAACGGTAAATCGAGAATGACTGCATCTCGAATTGGTGGCAGCAAATCAACCTGCTCTTCTGAAATTAAAAGCGGTTCATCGTCATCTTCGTCAAGGTCACTTGGCAGGCAGTAGTAATAGAGCTCCTGAATCACTACGTGAATTGGCAGAGTAATCGGATCTAAACAGCGGACACATTCACCCGATGCGCTCGATTCAATCTGACAACTGACCAGCACTCCAGTGGAAACGGACTCAACTTTTCCCGACATTAACATTTCACTCTCAGGTTCGATGGCAATGACATCGATTCCAATTCGCTCTGGCGATGGGAAAGTTCTGGTAATGGTCATCATCTCCCCCGGTTGGCGGCGAAGATCATGAATCGAGATCGAGAATTGACCAGAATGTGAATTGTGAGCTGCGGCTGCCATCGATGAAAAGACCCTCGTTACTCATCTGCTAACTGCGAAAGGACATCTCTCTCGCTCGCACCAGCAATTCGCTCTCGCCCCTTAACTACTGCATCCATCGTCTTGGTGAGTATCACCTCTAACGTTGCTAAGCGAGAGTCGATATATGAATCTACTTCGTCGCGCTGTTCTTGCGCACTTTGATGAGCTTCGCTCAAAATTCGTTCTGCTTCTGAGCGAGCTGCAATCACAATCTCTGTTTGCTCTACTAAACGGGCCGCTTCCTCGCGAGCCATAGCAACAAGTTGCTCCGCACCCACGCGCCCCTCCTCGATGATTCCATCCCGATCATTGAGCACTTTCGACGCTGCATCGAGATCAGAGGGAAGACTCAACCGAACTTCATCGAGCAGTCCAAGTAGCTCGCCTCTATGCACAACACACGATGCGCTCAGTGGTACTGAACGGGCCTCTTCCACCATTGAAATAGCATGTTGCAATTTATCCAGAGATTCCATTTAACGTTTGCCTCCTGCTATTCGATCAACAAGCGAGGTATGAACTGGTCCTGGAACATACGTGGTGACATCGCCACCATATGTGGCTAATTCTTTGACCAACGAGGAGGAGAGAAAGGAATATTCTGGTCGAGTTGCCATGAAGAGCGTTTCTACTCCGGAGAGTTGACGATTCATCTGAGCCATTTGCAACTCATAATCAAAATCACTCACTGCTCGAAGTCCTTTTACTATCGCGCGAATATCGCGCTCTTTGCAGTAATCGATAAGTAGGCCACTCCAAGAATCAACTTTGACATTTGAGAAATTCTTGACCGTCTCAGCAATCATTTCCATGCGCTCTTCGACAGTAAAGAGTGATCCCTTAGTTTTATTGACAAGGACTGCCACTACCACCTGGTCGAACTGCTCACTTGCGCGCTCAATCACATCGAGGTGGCCATAAGTAATGGGGTCGAAAGAGCCTGGGCAAACCACGCGCATCATGAGTACACGGTAGCAAGCAGTAGTGGTTCAGAGCGAGAAATCAGCTATTCGGGGCGGATAAACCAAAGTAAACGGCCCCTTCCCCATACTTTCGCTCCTTTATCGCCTCAACTCCTGGTGGCCACTCAAAAGGCTCAGCTCGAGAAGATCTCTCTACGATAACAATTGCATCTCTGGCGAGAATGCCGCATGAAATGATTTTCTCTAGCAATTTTACTATCGCAGCGTTTGTCATTTCATATGGTGGATCTATGTACACCACATCACGCAATGGCGCTTTTGAACTTTCAAGTTCTAAAAACGAATCAACGCTCTTTCGAATGACTGAAAATTTTCCTGAAGTTGATTTACCTACCAGTTCGTAATTTGCTCGACAGACAGCAGCTGCCTTTTCATCCTTTTCGACGACAACTACTTCGATTGCTCCGCGAGAGAGCGCCTCTAAACCAACTGCTCCAGTTCCACCAAAAAGATCGAGAAAAGTTATCCCTTCGCAGGTACCAATCTCAGATTCCAATGAAGAGAAGATTCCTTCACGAGTTCGATCGGAGGTCGGGCGAGTGACTCCAGCTGGTTGTACAAGCACTCTTCCCTTTGCGCTCCCTGCAATGATTCTCATTGTGTTTCGCACTCTTATGCTTTCTCGATGAAATCTGAACGTTCATCGCGCTCTAATTTTGCCAGTTCATCGCGAAGCGCGCTATGACTTTTCAACTCTGGATCTTGAGCGACTATCTCAGTTGCAACTTTGCGAGCGCGTTCAATTAATTTTTCATCCCGTAAAACCCTTAACAATCGCAACTGGGAGCGACTTCCCGATTGTGCGGTTCCAAGTACATCTCCTTCGCGGCGTTGATCAAGGTCTACCCGAGCCAATTCGAAACCATCATTTGATTTAGCGACAGCCTCTAATCTCTCCATTGCAACGCTCTCCTCATCGACTTTAGTGAGCAACAAACATAATCCAGCCTTTGAGCCTCGACCCACGCGACCGCGCAGTTGATGAAGTTGCGAAATGCCAAAGCGATCAGCATCTGTAATGAGCATAACGGTGGCGTTGGGGACATCCACTCCCACTTCAATCACCGTTGTTGCAACTAAACAATCAATCTTGCCCTGTGCAAAGGATTGCATCGTTCGATCTTTCTCTTCACTGGTCAACTTTCCATGAAGCAAACCAACGCGAAGCGCGCTTAACGGTCCCGTCGAAAGGAATTCATAGAGTGATTCCACCGAATGGCTAACCCTGCCCTCATTTTCACTCTCACCAGATTTCTCACTTGATTTCTCACTTGAATCGCTCGATTCAATACGTGGTGCAACTACATATGCTTGAGCGCCATTTGAAACCTCTTCAACGATTCGCTGCCAGGCTCGCTCTACATAATGCGGTTTAACTAACTCGTGAATGACATGAGTGGTGATTGGTGAGCGACCTTGAGGCAGTTCATTTAACGTTGATATATCCAAATCGCCAAAAACCGTCATCGCAACAGTGCGTGGAATGGGCGTTGCAGTCATGACTAATAAATGTGGTGGAAGTTGCGCCTTCATTTTTAGAGCATCCCGCTGCTCTACTCCAAAACGATGTTGTTCATCAACGACAATCAGACCAAGGTCGGCAAATTCCACGCCTTCGCTCAAAAGCGCATGGGTGCCGATAACAATTCCAGCAGAACCATCTCGTATCTGAGCAAGGACATCTTTACGGACTGCCGTGGGTGTTGATCCGGTAAGTAATACAACTCGGGTAGCGCGATCACTTCCACCTAACATTCCTGCAGTGGCCAATTCGCCAAGCGTTGCAGAGATAGAACGAAAGTGTTGACCAGCTAAAACCTCGGTAGGAGCTAGAAGCGCTCCTTGTCCTCCAGTATCAACGACTGCCAATAGTGCGCGAAGTGCAACTATCGTTTTACCAGAGCCAACTTCGCCTTGTAATAAACGGTGCATGGGATGTTGAGACTTCATATCTGACTCAATTTCATTCCCTACGGCAATCTGACCCGCCGTTAATTCGAAGGGGAGATTTTTATCGAATATCTCTAGTAATCCACCGCTGCGAAAGAGGCGTGGGGTTGCATTTAAAGACTCGAATTGGTTTCGACGTCGCGCTAAGAGCAATTGCAACGCCAACGCTTCATCAAAAGTTAATCTCTCTAGCGCCTTCTCCGCTGATTCCTGAGAGTCAGGTAGATGGATATCGATTAGCGCTTGGTGAGCGCTAGGTAAAGCATTTCGATAATTTTCTGGCAATGTCTCAGGTATTTCATCAATAACGTCAAGAATGGTTCGGATACATTGACCAATTTTCCATGAGGGAAACTTTGCTGTTGCTGGATAAACAGGAATCATTTTGCCGGCAAATTCTCCTGCAGCTTCATCGGTATCGGTGCCATCAGGAATCAATAAATATTCTGGATGAGTGAGTTGGCGAACACCTTTATATGTTGCAATTTTCCCCGCAAATAATCCAGTGCGCCCCACGCGCATCTCCCGTTCGCGCCACGCTTGATTAAAGAAGGTAAGTGAGAGCTTCTTCTTTCCATCGCTCACTTTGATTTCAAGAATAGAACCTTTGCGACCTCGCATCGGGCGGTTATTGGTATCGACAATTTCGGCAAGAATTGTGACTACATCACCATCGTGCAATTCCTCAATATTGGTGAGTTCACCCCGGGCAACATATCGACGCGGATAATGTCTTAGTAAGTCCTCAATCGTGGTGTAACCAAAAGAGGAGTTGAGCGCTTTGGCTGTTCGATCGCCGAGCGCTGAAGACAATTTGGCATTTAAGGCAACCATTTACTCAATGCCAATCAAGAGTGGGTACCACGCTTGTCCGCCAAAGTAACTAATTACCTCGAGTTCCGGAAAATCTGCATTTATTCGCGCAGTTAGTAACTCATTCACCGAGTCATCTGCCTCAAGCCCTGAAACGAGAGTGATTAAGTGTGAGGCGCTATCAATCTGACT
Source organism: Candidatus Fonsibacter lacus (assembly GCA_009921625.1). GTDB lineage: Bacteria > Actinomycetota > Actinomycetes > Nanopelagicales > Nanopelagicaceae > IMCC26077. The sequence continues at coordinate 11,986 of RFXN01000018.1, forward strand.
AGTGAGCGCCTGATAAGCAACATCCACAAGGTCATCGCCATATGAAATAACTTGGCGGTCAAAAAGCGCAATAACGCTTCCGCGCTTGATAGGAAAGCCGGCGCGCTCCATATCACGGGGCGCAGTTGCGATTGTGAGTGAGCGAGTGCCGGTTGCAGCCGTTTCCATCATCAATACTGCACCTGAGAAATCTTCGACAAGATTTTCAGAATGGGTCGAGATTGCAGCAAGGGCCTGCAAGGGTGAGTGAGATGTGATGACCGCTGCTTTCGCACCGCCCGTATGTAAAGTTTCTGCTGCTTTAATCGCGCTCTCATAACCATGTAAATCATGGGGAATTAAAAGTACTTCTCGCGCATCTCCGGCGGCCTGTACCCACTCTTCTGGCACTACTCGCCTGGAATTGAAGGCATTGATGACCGTCACTCCAGACTCTTCCATCAACTCTACAAAGCCTCGGCCGTTTGCGACAGTGATTAAAATTCTTTGGCGTGGACAACTTTCCCCAGTTAACGAGGTAAGACAAATGTTATTTGGCTGACCAATCTCTCTTCCAAGAGCCAGAGCTTCATCAGCAAAATCTGTATGAACATGAACTTTCCAAAAATTGCTATCTCCGACGATTAACAAGCTCTCACCAATTTTCGAGAGATCTTTTCTAAGTTCCTCAATCACTTCGAAAGAAACGTTGGTCAGCTCGTACATCACCTCAAATTTTCCATCACTAACCGGTACTGTCGGTTGAGAAGAGGCGCTATTAAAAGTTTTAGATTGTAAATTTGGTAAATCCTCTAAATCTTTTCGGTCACCATCTAGAACAGCAACAAGTGCTCGGTACAAAAGCTCAACGCCATGGGCTCCGGCATCGATAGTGCCACGGGATGATTCGCTTGGAGGATTCTCTGCGCTATCCAGCGCTGCTGCTCGCGCGTACTTCCAAGCGGCAAGGGCAATCTCGGAACTAGAGTGATCAACTGTATTTACTTGCGCAGCGCCCTGACTTGCAGCGCGCGCGACAGAGAGAATAGTTCCTTCATGTGGATCAGAAACTGCTCGCGACGCATATTCGTATGCGAGCGCAAATGCGGTCGGTAGATCTTCTCTTAATCCGTCAGCAAAGCCACGGAATATTTGGCTAAGCAGTACCCCAGAGTTTCCTTGAGCGCCGCGAAGCGCACCCTCTGCAGCAGCATCGGCAACCTCTACAACCGTCGCCAACTCTTCATTTACCGTTGCTGCGAGCTCAGCCATCGATGCCCGCAGGGTTGCTTCCATATTTGAACCGGTATCGCCATCAGCTACTGGGTAGAGGTTCTCGCGATTCAGTCGCTCTCTAGAGCGGGCGAGCTCCATCTGGGCGCGATGCAACCACGAGCGAAATCGCGCTCCGTCAAGCTCCACGTGGGCCATAGATGGTGAGGTTACCGGCTGATTAGACCGAAAAGGCCGGTCCGCGCTACCCTTCGTTTCTCGAATTCACGTGCGGGCGCTCAAGGCCTGAAATACGGCCAGACTCAACTATGAACCGGAGGCGAACATGGCAGCGAAGTGCGATATCTGTGGCAAAGGGCCACAGTTCGGAAATAGCATCTCGCACTCACACCGTCGTACCCGTCGCCGCTGGAATCCAAATATTCAGCGGATCCGCACCCTTGTTAACGGTGTAACTCCAAAGCGTCAAAACGTTTGCGCTGCCTGCCTTAAAGCCGGCAAAGTTTCGCGCTAGTTTCTCTCGCGAATATCGTTTTAGCGCTTTCGAAAGCCACTTGGGCATATAGGGTTCGACCCAATTACTTTTCTTGTGATGGAACCTCTCACGCAAATTATTGTCGAACTCTTCTTCACGACTATCGGTGCAGGGGATTTGGTGACCGCCGCTGCGTTGCCCTCTTGAGTTAATTTAATCCTGATCGTAGGCGATGAGAAAGTAAATCCGTAAGCAGCCATTCGAAGAAAACCATCTGATTCGGAAATGCTTGTGGTAGCTACTCGATTCTCGCCAGAATCACCAACAATTGAGATGCTGGCGCTAACTGGTGCGCTGGTGAAATTGTAAATACATCGTGCAACTTGTGAATTGAGAACTAAGTCATATGTGCCAGTGATTAAGGTCTTTCCATCAGAGGCAAAATGTGGGGCAGCAACTTTGTAATCGAGGGCGCCAGAAGCTGCATCAAAAGTAGGTGGACCAGATGAATACGTTGTCGCGTTAGTGAAAATCAATCCAACTAGAGATTTAGTCTGACTTGTACAGCGAGACAATGTTTGCGCAGTATCGCTTTTTTGATTGAGCGTTTGAAAACTCCATTGGCTGGGGAGCGCTGTTGCCCTATCTCCCAAAAGTGGCATCCAATTGATCATCTCCTGAATTCCCGAATCGTCATATTTATTACTATGGCCTTTGAGCATAGATATGGTGTCGAGCGGAGCGTGTGGATCTTTGCCTACGTAGATTCCCCCACTCCGATCTTTTTCGTATTGGGCAAGCATCGCCGCAGGTAGCTGGGAATTCTTCACCCATCCATAAGGAACAGGAACTTTTACAGGTTGAGCTCGAAGAGTTAATTCCATCGCCGCCCCACTTCCACTCTCACTCTTGTTCAGTTCGACGTGAGGTTGCGCAAGTCGGCCATACAGCCAGCCATCGAAACCATTGCTAAACCGAAGCTGTAATCCAAAGGAAAGGTTCTTTGGAAAAGCCTGAGGCACGAGGCACATTTCTCGTGTTGCCATGAGACAACGCGCATCTGTGGTAATCCCGTTGAGGAATGGCGGTGTGGGTGCCGCATTCAGATTCCCCGCTGGTTGTCCTACATAATTTTTCGGTTCTAGATTTGGACCGCCAGGATTAAATTCGCCCCAATCAATAGTGATGGGGTAAATCCCATTGGTAAGAAGGTCAAGTGAAAACTTATCGTTGCTTGTCTTGCGCGATGCATAGTAATCACTTTTCACTAGATAGAGATCGCCACCAGCATGTGGTGCGCTGGGGAGGGAGATGACCAATGGATTACCACCCTCTGGCAGTCCTTTTGATCGATTACCCTTGATAATCGCATTGAACCCTGCGGTCAATTCGGATTTATCAATCGCCAAACTTGAACTCTCGTGGGTGAGAGTATTTTCGGTCGAAATTCCGACGATGCAATCGCTTTGCGAAGAACTCTTACATACCGTGAGATTTATATCTGCTACCTGGCTTGAAAAATCTGATGGGCACTCGCTAAGACTCGCACACGGTCTCATGCCGGCAATCCGACCGTTATCCACCTTAAATGTCGCTAAGAATGAGTAAAACCTAGCAAGAGAGCGAGTGTTATTCACTAGATATCCGGTGTACCCCGGACCATCGGGCGCTACTACCTGGAATTGCTCATCGATCCGATTTACCACTCCGGCTGCCAGCACTGGTTGAAATGATGTCATACCAAGACTTAAGAGCAGGGCGAAGAGGGGTACGCTCTTTGGTAACGACTTCAGGATAATCATTTCCTGAAGGTACCTCACCTACCAATACTTTCCTACCCGACTTTAATTAAATCAACAACGAATATTAATGTTTCATTTGCCGCAATCGGTCCACTAGCGGTTGCACCATAGCCAAGCGCTGGCGGAACGATGAGAAGTCTTCGCCCACCTTCGCGCATTCCTGGAATGCCCTCTTGCCATCCTTTAATCACACCGCTTAGCGGGAAACTCACTGGCTGCCCACTGGTCCACGAAGATTCGACAATGTTCCCTGTTGACCATGCCATCAATGTGTAATGGACCGTTACTGACGCTCCAGTGGCAACAGTTGCGCCGCCACCTTTCACGATATCTACAGAGACGAGTGATGTTGGTGCTTGCCCCTTTGGCTTTCCAAGTACCGCTCCGGTAGAGGTATCGCCTGAGATTTTGATGTACTTCGTGTCTAAGTTCGCAGGAATTGTCACTTTGGTAATCACCCAGAGATATTTCTTGCCGATTCGACCGCAGGTGAGAGTTTGTTGCCCCTCTTTTGCATCTTTATAACGTGCTTGCACTCCTAACGCGGATGCATCACAAGATTTACCAGGGGCCGAG
>RFXN01000171.1 GCA_009921625.1 Candidatus Fonsibacter lacus
TTTATCTGTGACACGAACTGGAGAGAATCGCATTGTCGAGCTTAAGGTCGCTGGTCGATACCGAGAGCTCCCTCTTTGGGCCACCAGGTTATCTTTTGAAGTACGCCCAGGTTTAAATTTCGATAATCGCGCATGGAAATTATGGAAACCGGTTTTACTCTTACTTGATTCGATTGTTAAAAAGGAGAAATTGAAAATCAATTGGGTTCGAATCCATTCTCATTTCAATGCTAAACGCGATATTCCTCATGCAATGGGTTGGTGGGATTCTGAATCAAAGGCGATGTTTCTCTGTCACTTCGATAAAGAGACCATGCTCCATGAAGTAGGCCATGTTAAATCGAGCGGGTACCACGGTGATCCATGGGCCAAAGCCACCATTAATCTCTATTTGAAGTATTTAAAGGGACGCGAATTAGATCGCGCCATTAATCATTTTGTTTACTATCTATCAGCGCGGCGCGTATATAAAAAGATGTATGGTCAAAAACCGCCGATTTCAAACATCCCACCAAATATTTGGTTACACCGGAAACCATAAAACAGTGAAGAGATTAGTAACGGCTATGCGCGCCCGAAGGGATTCGAACCCCTAACCTTTTGATCCGTAGTCAAATGCTCTATCCGTTGAGCTACGGGCGCAGTGATATTGGAGCTATTGGATATCTACATTTCCCTTAGGAGCAGCAGGTAATTCGGAGAGAATTTTCTTCACCACTTCACTGGAATCACTTTTATTTGTACCAATTACTCCAGAAGGTCCACGTTTTGCCCAACCGACAACGTAGACGCCTTCACGAATCTTTCCTTCGTTATTAGCTATTCGACCGCGTTCATTAACTACGCCAGTAATCTCCGCGCCCTCATAACCGATTGCCGTTATCAGTAGATCGCAAGGCAATTCGATGATTTCATCGCTCTTTACGACCTCGCCATCGACAACTTTATTGACTGCGAATTTAACCCGCCATCATCAATTTGATCTTCACTAATGAACACATCAGTCTCAATTAGCTTTGGTAGCTCTCTTAACTCTGGTGAGGTAAACGCTGCATGCTCTGGCCCTCTCCGCCCAACTATCGTGACATCTCTAATTGCGCTGTCATGAAAAACTTCAAGGGCGTGGTCTGCGATATCGGTACTATTTAATTCATGTGGCACTAAAGCCAGTATGCGGCCACAATCCATCGCCACATTTCCGGCGCCGATAACAATCGCATATTTCCCAGTCAAAGGTGGGTTTACATTTACGTAGTCTGGGTGCCCGTTGTACCAAGGAACAAAATCAGCTGCTGAGATGGAGCCTGGAAGATCTTCTCCTGGAATTCCAAGTTTTTTACCGAGAGAAGTTCCCGTTGCAAGAACAACAACATCATAAATGTTTTCCAGATCAGAGATATGTATATCGAGACCTAACTCGATATTGCCAAAGTAACGATAATTATTTTCAGCAGCAATTTTTTCGAAAACCTTGGTAACAGTTCTAATTTTCGGGTGATCTGGCGCAACACCACTTCGTACTAATCCCCACGGCGTAGGTAATCGATCAAACATATCGATAAAAAAATTACGTTCATCAGTTACAGAGTTATTAAGCGCTTGCGCGGTAAAGAAACCCGCAGGACCAGCGCCAACGATTGCCACTCTGTACGTTTTCATTTCAACCTCTTCAGCAAAACCTATCTTTGCTTAAGTGTACTCATCGATAATGCAGCTAAAGCTGCGTCGTAACCTTTATCTT
>RFXN01000172.1 GCA_009921625.1 Candidatus Fonsibacter lacus
CGAAATGAAATGTTAGCTGTTGTCCAACCAGGAGTCTCCACGCAACAACTTGATGATGCAGTTGCCAAAGAAGGTTTGATGTATGTCCCAGATCCCGGTTCAAAAACTGTCTCCACTTTAGGTGGCAACGTTGCAACGAGCGCCGGTGGCTTACGCGGTCTTAAATACGGCACCACCAAGAATTACATCCTCGGATTAGAAGCTGTTCTCGGTACCGGTGAAGTAATTCGTACTGGTGGTCGATTGGTAAAAGATGTTGCCGGATATGACATTACGCGTTTACTTATCGGCAGCGAAGGAACGCTCGCGATTTTTACTGAAATCACCACCGTGCTTAGCCCACGACCTAAAGCATCAAAATATGGCGTGGCATACTTTAACAATCTTGCTGACGCTTCCGTTGCGGTTGATTCCATCGTGGCAAGTGGCATCTTGCCCGCAACGCTCGAATTTCTCGATAACACTTGCATCAAAGCAGTAGAAGATTTTGCACATCTTGGTCTTGATAACAATGCCGGTGCGCTCTTGCTCTTTGGTGATGATGGCAGCGCAGAGAGCGTGGAAAAAGCGGTGACGGCAATGGCCGATATCTCCTCTTCAGCGCGCGGCGTGCGCGCAGTAACCCTTGCGCCCGATGTTGCTGCTGCAGATGCGCTTCTTTATGCCCGCAGATGTTCGCTACCAGCCCTTGCTCGCCTTGGCTCAATGTCTATTCTTGAAGATATTTCCGTACCAAGACCACAGCTCAGCAGAGCTGCTGAGGCGATTGAACAAATTGGCGAGAAATATTCGCTGCTTATTGGCACCTTCGGCCATGCTGGCGATGGAAATCTCCATCCCACAATCGTGATCAATAAAGATGATGCTGATGAAGTTGCGCGCGCAGAGCGCTCGCTATCAGATATTTTCAATCTCGCTCTTGATCTTGGCGGAACTATTACCGGTGAACATGGCGTAGGAAGCGCAAAACTCCCTTACCTACGCCAGAAACTCGGCGATGTCTCACTTGCACTTCACCGTAATATCAAATCGGTTTTTGATCCCGATGGAATTCTCAATCCAGGTCGAGTGGGCTCATGAACAAGGACCGGGCGCCGGGAAAATTCACGCAATCAAAACTTGATCGATGTATCTCGTGCGGTTACTGCCTTCCGGCCTGCCCCACCTATCAATTAACAGGTGAAGAGCAATCATCACCTCGTGGACGAATCACTTTGATGCGCGCATTACAAGATGGTCGCCTGCCATTCTCTGATGAAGGGGCGCAAGAACAAGCCTCATTTTGTTTAGGGTGTCGAGCATGCGAACCGGTCTGCCCCGCGGGCGTTGAATATGGAGTTCTCATTGAAGAGTGGCGCGATATCACCTGGCGCGGCACCAAACGCCCACTCATTATTAAAGCGCTCTTTCAGATGGTTCGTGCTCCGTGGCGAGTAAGTGTGATGAGTGCGCTCTCTCCTATTGCGCGTAATCGAAAGAACTCGAGCGATGTTCATCTTGCGTTGGGTTGTTTTGAGCGACGTCTCTTTCCCCAAGTAAGTAAGGCGGTTGCACAACTAGCGCCTGAGGTTGCCATTGATCGATCACAAGGATGTTGCGGTGCGCTCCATGCACATAATGGCGATCTAGAAGGTGGTAAAGAGTTAGCAAAGCAACTGGGCGAAAAGCTTTCGGGAACGATTCTCTCTACCGCTGGTGGTTGCGCTGCACACCTTTCGTCGGTGCTTGGTAGCGAGCGAG
>RFXN01000173.1 GCA_009921625.1 Candidatus Fonsibacter lacus
TATCGATACGGGTTGCTTGCAAATCCTCAGCTTCAAATTTACAAGCCATGGCTTGATCAAGATTTCGTCAGAGAACTTGGTGGACGAAAAGAAATGTCAGAGTGGCTGCTCGCAAACAATTTACCTTACCGTGACAGCGTTGAAAAAGCATACTCCACCGATGCAAATATTTTAGGTGCTACCCACGAAGCTAAAGAATTAGAGAATTTAGATGTTTCTATCGAAATAGTGCAACCAATCATGGGCGTGAGATTTTGGGATTCATCAGTGAAGATTGAGAGTGAAGATGTTCGAGTTGAGTTTTATCAAGGACGCCCGGTAAGTCTCAACGGAAAGAAATTTGATTCAGTTGTTGAGCTCATGCACGAGGCAAATGCTGTTGGTGGCCGACATGGTTTAGGCATGAGTGATCAGATTGAAAATCGAATTATCGAGGCGAAGAGTCGCGGTATTTATGAAGCGCCAGGAATGGCTTTATTTTTTATCGCCTATGAGCGTTTAGTTTCAGCAATTCACAATGAAGACACTATAAATAACTACCACGCTGAAGGACGACGTCTAGGCCGTCTTCTATATGAAGGTCGCTGGTTAGACCCTCAAGCTCTGATGCTCCGAGAATCGCTACAACGGTGGGTTGCAAGCGCAATTACTGGAACAGTGACACTTCGACTTCGTCGAGGAGATGACTTTTCGATTATCGACACCGAAGGAGCGCATTTCAGTTATCAGCCAGAGAGACTCTCGATGGAGCGAACTGAGAGCGCCCCATTTGGACCTATTGATAGAATTGGTCAACTAACGATGCGAAATCTAGATATAGCTGACACCCGTGCAAAGCTCGAAATGTATGCTGAGCAGGGCAAGCTGGGATCTGGAGAATTTACGTTAGTTGCCGAAATTGAAGGCAGTACCAAGAAGAGTTCTAACCGTAAGAAATAAGAATCAGAAATAAAACCCACAGTCAACGAGTAGCTAAGTGCAAGGAGAGATAGCGGATTAATGACTGGGCTACTGCTCGCTGCGTTAGATCAGACAATTGTCTCCACCGCTCTCAAAAACATCGTTGAAGACTTCAATGGACTTAATCATTACACCTGGGTGGTAACTGCTTATCTACTCACCTCGACTGCTTCAACACCGCTCTACGGCAAGATTTCCGATCTCTACGGTCGACGAATAGTTTTTCAATTTGCAATCGTAACTTTCTTAATTGGCTCATTCCTTGCCGGCGCATCAACATCTATGACCCAGTTAATTCTTTTCCGTGGTCTACAAGGTTTAGGCGCTGGCGGATTGATGGCGCTGACCTTTGTCATTATTGGAGATATCGTTCCACCGCGCGAGCGCGGGCGTTATCAGGGATATTTTGGCGCTGTTTGGGGACTCTCCTCGGTTGCCGGACCACTTCTTGGTGGCTTCTTCTCTGATCATGCGCAAATTCTCGGTGTTACTGGTTGGCGTTGGATTTTTTACATCAATCTGCCCTTTGGAATTGCCTCATTAATTATTACTTCTGCCGTACTCCACATTCCGCGAATTCGTCGCGAGCATTCCATTGATTATGTCGGTGCAATATTGATGGTTACCGGAGTAACTTCATTGCTCTTTGCAGTATCTGTCTTTGGTCCAGAAGATGGTTGGCGCGATGGACACACCTTATTAACTGCCGGATTGGGCATTGCGCTATCAATAATTTTCTTATTTTGGGAATCAAAGGCAAAGGAGCCGATTCTTCCCTT
>RFXN01000174.1 GCA_009921625.1 Candidatus Fonsibacter lacus
CAGCCTCGCGTCGGGAACGGATTGCAAAAATCTCCAATGAAATCATCGCGCGAATTGGTACATTTGTCGGCAGTCAACTTCTGGTCGCGTTTCTTGCAGCGCTCTTTATCGGCGCCCTCTCAGTTGTGCTTGGCCTTCCTTATGCAGTTTCGCTAGGAATGCTGATATTTGTCTGCGCGTTAATTCCGCTAGTTGGCCACTTCATCGGAGCTGCAATTGTCACCTTGGTCGCTTTTTCCCAAAGTCCAACCCGTGGTTTAATAGCGTTAATTGCATACATTGCCTACCAGCAAATCGAAAATTATTTGATAGTTCCGCGAATCATGAGACGCAATCTGGCAATCCCTGGTTTGGTAACGATTATCGCCGCTCTCATTGGTACTTCGCTCTTAGGCTTAGTTGGCGCGCTGCTTGCGGTGCCAATTGCTGCAGCAGTCCTACTAATAATTGATGAAGTTGTACTTCCTAGAGCTGATCAAAAGTAGCAAAAAATCTCCTCGCTTTTAATATTCAGTGGGAAGCGGATACTTTGCTGGATTAACAATCTTCACAATCTCATTATGTATTCGTTGCACCGATGGTTCGCCAATCCATAAATGCTTTCCATTCTCTACGTCAATAATCTCGAGTTGAGTAAGCTTGGCAAATCGCTCGCGAGCTTGCGCTGGTGGTAGGTAATCATCAAATTCAGGAACAATGGCAATTACACGACGACCATCATCTGCCCACCACTCGAGATCGCTCTCTTGTGAGGTGCGTAATGGTGGACTAAGGAGAATTAATCCTTTCACTCGCGGGTCACGAGCATGTCGTAGCGCAAGATCGGTGCCAAAAGACCACCCCACGACCCAGAGATTGGTGAGCTCTGGAAGAGCTGTTGCTACGTAATCAATCGCCGCCTCGACATCAAACTTCTCATCAACGCCATTGGTAAATTCACCTTCGCTCTTTCCTTGTTCGCTCTCTGTACCTCGAGTGTTAAAGCGAAATATGGCAAGGTCGGCGAGAGCGGGAAGTCGGTAGGCGGCTTTCCGATAGATGTGGCTATCCATCATTCCGCCATGGGTGGGAAGGGGATGGAGCATCACCAGCGCACCTGCGCACTTATCTGCCAAAGGCAGCGCGAGTTCGCCAATAAGGGTCAGCCCATCCGCGGTGGTGAGCCGAACTGGCTCCCGCCGTGCTGGCAGTACGGTGGCGGCACGGATAATCTCAGACATAAGGGGTTTAGTATCGCAGGAATTTTCCGAAGTGGAGCGCTCACTATGACGGCAGTGACAGAAAGAAATACTTCCCACACCCAGAGAGAGTTCACCACTTTTCATCCCGCTACGGGAGAAATTTTTGCCTCCTACCCAGTCACCAGCGATGCGGAGATCGCAGAACGCGTTGCGCGAGCTCGTGCGAGCGCACAATGGTGGGCTGCACTTAGCTTTAATGAACGTCGAAAAATTTTGTTGAAGTGGAATTCGCTTTTAATTTCAAAATTAGATGAGGCGGTGACGCTCATCGTTGCCGAATCCGGTAAACCGGCAAGCGATGCCACACTTGAAGCATCACTTGCCTGCGAGCACGTTGCCTGGGCAGCAGAGAAAGCTCATTTATACCTGCGAACTCACCACCGCTCCCCTGGTCTGTTGATGGCAAATATGCGGGCACATGTGGATCGAGTTCCTTATGGAGTCGTTGGCGTGATTGGTCCATGGAACTA
>RFXN01000175.1 GCA_009921625.1 Candidatus Fonsibacter lacus
CCGACTTCAATAGGTATCGGCGCAACCATCAACGATGCCGCTGCCGCTAAATATCCTTTTGTGCAGGATGCGCCTACGCAGTGGTTCCACAGCGATGGATCAGTGGCTGACTGGTAATTCTTTTGGTCCATTAACTTTCCACAAAACTAAACAAGCGACAGCAAATGGGATGAGCGATGCATATCCAACGACATAACCGAAGTTGTCAAAGACGATAGCTAAAAAAAATGGCGCAAAACCATAAGAAAATGCTGTTCCCATCATGTACCGAGAAATTCGATTATCTGCATCTGCAAAACTTTCTGACACTCGAAAGGCACCTAGCGCAAAAAGTGGAGAAACTCCAAGCGCAGCAATTGTCAGTCCAGCCATCGTGGGTATCGGGTCTCCCACTCCACAAATAATCAACGCTCCGGTAATGATTGCGCTAACGGCAAATTTAATGACGTTTCGAGATTTGGGTTGTAAAAGGGCGAGAGATAGACGTCCAACAGCAATTCCATAGCTAAGTATCGCCGAGCCCAATGCACCCAAAGCTACGGGAGCGTCACGGCTCACCAGAAGATCGAGCGCCCAGAAGCCAATACCGATTTCAAGGATGGAATTTACTACTCCGTAAGTAATAATTTTGACATGGTCGCTCTTTTTTACTGCATCCGTTGAATGCACAAGCATGGGATCAGGGACGAGAAATTTCACTCGCCAGATATTTAAGAGTGAAATAGGCGTGAGTATCACTGCACCAAGAATGATTGGCAGTCGCCAACCATGTCCAGAGTGAAGAGATGCGCTGATTAATAAAATCGCGGTCGCTCCCACTAGCGCTTGTGTCCCCGTTTGAATCATCATTCGACGCATAGAGGGTGCTGCATCCCGAGAAAGCGCAATCACGCCAAGAAACATCGTCAAGAGCATGGTTCGCATAACCAGCTCACGACCAAACTTATTAATAAGCGGCACCGCTAATCGGGCGCCTAGAGTTGCGCTAATTCCGACCGCAATATTGTGTGCTCCAGCGAGAGTGCGACTGATTCCTAAATCAAGTCGCAGTAGTGGAATGGCAGCGCCCGCAGACCAGAGTAAATAGGAACCAATCGCGGCCATCACCAGAATGGCTCTAAAGTTATTGGTCGCTGGTTTCACCCTTCTTACTTTATTGCGATGTGGCAAACTTGGCTGAGTCTTGAAAATCTAACGTGAGTACGCCGTTGGAAAAACTTGCCAGACGCGCATCGAAGAAAGCGAGCCAGAGAATGCGATCTGTTTGAAGTAATTCATCAAGGACTTCATTCCAGCGGGCCTTGATGTCTTCTAAGGTCACAACGTTGGTCACGCTAAAAATGAGTAGATGATTGCGACAGCAACGAGAACAAAGGCCAGAACGAAGCCAGGCCCTTTGACAAGCTTGCTGTGCACTGGCTTGATGAGGGTTGCCAATAAGAGAACTGCGCCAACGATTATCGCAAAGCTACCCGCATTGAAATCGATGTAGCGCCAATTAATTAGACCTACCGCTAACGCCGTGTATGCAACAAATCGAATATTGGTCATGAGTGCAATTTACCAAATGGTCCATCCACCATCGACAACCAAAGCCTGGCCTGTAATAAAAGATGATCCAGGAGCTGCGAGAAAGAGAATCGCCGTCCGTAGCTCTCGATCGGTACCAATGCGACCCATA
>RFXN01000176.1 GCA_009921625.1 Candidatus Fonsibacter lacus
AAGAATCAACAAATACAAAAACAAGGTTGAAGAATTACAAATCGAGTACAAGAAAATTTCTGAGGAGATTAGAAAACTTAATGCGATTTATGACCAAGACCCTTGGACAAGAGCGTTCTTGGTAATCAATAGCAATGGGCATGTTCACAGTTCGATGGATTGCTCAACTTGTTTTCCAACGACCCGTTATCAATGGTTGATTCAATACAGCAACGACGATGAGAAAACTATCGTCGAGGATGCTGGTCAAGATGCTTGCACAATTTGTTACCCAAGCGCTCCAGCCGAGGTCTTAAATCGCCCATCAAGAATTGTTACAGCGGATAAGATTGCTAAGGCTCAAGCCAAGGCAGAGAGAGATGCAAAGCGTGAAGCAAAGTTAGCCAAGGAAAAAGCAAACGCTCCAACAGCCAGCGGTGAGTTCCTTTATTTCAAAGATGGCAAGTACACAGAGGTCATCAAGACCGAGCGTTCAGCAGTTTCAAAATGGTTTAGTAACCAATACTGGATTTTGAATTCTAATAACCCTGAATCACAGGAATCTAAAAAGCAGGTCAATGAAATCATCTGCCGAAATCTTGCAGAGAAGTACGGCATTTCATTTGACCAACAGTTGAAAATCTTGGAGAATAAGTACAAGAAGAGGGGGAATCGATGAAATTGATGAGCAAGGGAATTGCAGACCCAGTTAAAGCGCTAGGTCAATGCCTTATTCAATCGAGCGCCTATGCCAAAAAACATAACCTTGGTTTAATTAGAGTTACTGGTTATGAGTACAGCGGTAGAGAACATTGGGCGGTGTACACAGATATTGGCGAGGAAAACGGCGAAAGATTTCTTTATAGTTACACACCATCAGGAACAATCATAGATTTAACTGCTAGACAATTTGTAGAAAGCATACCTGCTAAATACGAAGACGATGCACCTGAATGGTTAGAAAATGCTTGTGAATGGCTAGGCGATTCTTTACATTACGAGATTTATCTAACCTCAGATTTTCAAGCCAGTCCTGTTAATTCAGGTGACTGGATTCGAGATGACATAGACCCATTAAAAGATTACAAAGAATATGCCGCAATTACAAAAATGAAAAAGCAAGCAGAGAAGAGGACAGCATGAAGTGTTATACCTGCGGTTCGGAATTCCGAATCACTTTTGTAAAAGGTAAACCCTATTGTTTTCTATGTGAAGTTGATGCTTCAATGGAACAATATGGATTAGTTCGACCAATCAAAGAGAGGACAGCATGAAAACTATCAATGAAGAAATCGGATACATAGAAAGTCGATTGCTCAAGAAGGGAATCCGATTAACCCCTAAGGGACGCCGATGGGCTGAGAATCTTGAGGCTTTCGCATTTTATGGATTCCTCCTACTCGCTTTTGGCGTTGTAGGGTCAATAGAGAGCGGAAAGTGGTTCTGATGATACTTCTATCATGGCTAAGGGGTAATAAGCCTCTACGGGTCTCTGAAGGCTCATTAAGGGCTATTCGTAGGGCGCAGTTGGACAAAACCCTATCTGAAGAGGCTGATAAGCACCGAGCACGGAAAAAGGCTCGAGAGTTTAAGTTGAATTCTTAACCCGAGTAGGATATACTGAAGTTGTTCTTGAGAGGAGGACACATGACTCAAGTAGTCGAAGCCCCAGTTAAAAAACTGGGCAAGCGTGAGTGCGCCC
>RFXN01000177.1 GCA_009921625.1 Candidatus Fonsibacter lacus
ATATTAAGACCCTTAAAGTCATAACGAGTACCAATTTCTCTTAAACAGTTAGCAAGCGCATTATCAAATTCTTGATAGTTAATTTTACTAACAACGTCAAATGAGGGCATAATTTTATTTAAGTTCGTATAATTGTTTATATTAATAAATTCAATATTATTCTATACTTCTCGGGGATGTAATTGGATGCAAACTAACATCTAAAAATATATTCTCAACTAATATAGTTAGAATTTTTTTTACAAGATTCTTTTCTTTATTATTATAAAGATCAAATAAATATTTTAATTTTTTTTTACCAGTAAAAACTTCTTGCCAAGTATCAACAAATTCACTTTTTATGGGTATTGAAAAAGTGAATTCTTCGTTTGTATCTAGATTGATCTTAATGGACGAATTATTCATTTTGTAACCACACCCTGTTCGTGTGCATACATAAATATTATCTAAATCTAAAGGCGACATAATTAATGAATTTTTTATATATTTATCTTTGCAACATATAAGTGATATTTTTTTATCATCCCAATTTAAAATTTGTCCAAGTTCAAGTTGATCGACATAATTTAAGTTTCTAATTTTTTGCAAAAGAGAATCGTCATCATAAAAAAACTTTGTTAGCGACTTTATTCTGCTATCAATAAAATTTTTTATAATTAGTTTATTTTCATTTAATAATTCATTTAGCTCTCTAATAGAGTAAAAATGTTCACTCTGATGCAAAATATGATCAACTATTCCGGAGTCATATTTTAATTCAGAAGAATTTTTTGAATGAATAACTCCAGGATGAGTAGGGTTAATTTTGTCATAAATTTTTCTTACAGATTCAATGCTTTGTTTATCTTGCTTAAAATTAAGTTTAAAAAATAGTTTTCTTATTTCATTTGTTGCATGAGTTGATTTATTTCCGTAGACCATTAATGAAATAGCCCCATCATCTTTTAGATTGTTATAAAAATATTTTAATGCCGAACCCGGATTTTCCAAATGATGAATTACGCCTGTGCTTATAATAAGATCAAACTTTTTATCAAATTTTACTTCTCTAAAGTCGTTGCAAATTAATTTTAAATTATTAATTTTATGCTTATCAATTAATTTTTGCTGATGCTTGAGACTATTATTTGA
Source organism: Candidatus Fonsibacter lacus (assembly GCA_009921625.1). Classification (GTDB taxonomy): domain Bacteria; phylum Actinomycetota; class Actinomycetes; order Nanopelagicales; family Nanopelagicaceae; genus IMCC26077. Next base: position 1,132 of record RFXN01000177.1, read on the forward strand.
TAAATCAACTCCAATAACTTCATGTTGAGGACTCAATTTTGCAATTATTGCAGCCTGTTCAGTTCCGCAACCTGCAATAAGAATAGAAATTTTATTTCTACTAAAAGGTTTTTCAGGAAATATTTTATGCCAATTATAAGTAGGATCATCATAATAGACGATATTATTTGCTATTAACTCTTTATCAATATCCTGAACTGGTTCAGGATAATTATAATTTTCATAATGACTTTTTAAGTAATCAATATTTTTACTCATTAATCTTTAATTAATCCTCCAGATATCTGATAATTCTTGCTTGATTTTTCTCAGAATATTCATCAATTGTATCTATAATCTTAAAGCCAATTCTTTTTGAATATTTTGCCTCAAATTTTCTACTAACAGTAATTCCTTCAAATTTATTTCCATTTTTAACAACTCCAAAAAAATATTTTCCCTTCTCAAACTCTAACAAATCATCATCGTCAGTTGTTTTTTTTGCTTTCGATTTAAGTAAATCAACAAGCGTATTCAGTGTTTCCATTATTTAATGATACCAATTTTTT
>RFXN01000178.1 GCA_009921625.1 Candidatus Fonsibacter lacus
TAAAAAGTGGTTGAGTTTGGTTGCCATGAATCCAGCCCAGTATTTACAAACTAAAATCATGTTAAGTTCGCAGCTCCTCTTAGCAGGTGATTCCCGTGTGGATGAAGATCAATTTCACAAGAAATTGCTTCTAAGTCCGCTTACTATCCTTCGTGATTTACGCCTATTCTCAGTACTACCTTTTCTAACCTTAATTCTCTTATCCACTTGGTTCTGGCGAAAATCTATATCTAAAGTTGAGGCTTCTGCTATCTTTATCTTCTACTTATTTGGAGTAGCATCTGTGGCAATTTCATTCATAGGCGATAACCAACGATATTTAATACCTATCTCTATCGTCACGGGATTACTAACTCTAGTTCAAAGTCGCGCCAAGAGGGTCCCAATAACATCGTGACTAATATCCCATTAGTACTCTTCGTTCCCTTTTATAATGAAAGCAAAAGAGAGGGAATAGTCGGATATGTCAATGCTCTAGCTGCACTTCCAGAACTATCATTGGTATTGGTAAATGATGGAAGTACTGACACAACAAACAACATTTTAAGTTCATTTCAGCAGCCAAACATTAAAATCTATTCCCATGCCATTAACTTAGGGAAAGGTAACGCTTTAAGGGTGGCAATGCTAGATTTTCAATTGCATAACAAAGCAAACTTTATAGGATATTTAGATTGTGATGGTGCATTTCCAATCGATACTGTAAGTCTGTTTATTGACTCGTCTCGCAAGAAGTTCCTTGATAACGAGATACTGCTTTGTATCGCATCAAGAATTAAACTTGCTGGAAGAAAAGTAGAGCGTAAAGAGCACAGGCACTACATTTCTAGAGTCATTATCACCTTACTCGGAATTCGATATACGTTCATGCCTTATGACAGCCAAAGTGGATTGAAAATATTCAGAGTGAATGAGGGATTTGAGAATTCTTTGCGCTTGCCTTTTAAAACGAGGTGGCTATTTGATGTTGAATTGCTTGACCGACTAACTAAAAAGTCTTCTTCAAATTTTATATGGGAAGAACCGGTTCAGGAGTGGCGCGATAAGCCTGGGTCACATTTGCAGATGAGGCATGTGATAAGTGTTGCAAAAGAACTTCTTCTTCTACTACTGGCAAAAAAATCACTGAATGACTGAATCTAGCTTGAAGAGGCACGAGTGATTCGATCACGAATTGCCACCGCTAGCCCAAGTCCCTTTGGAGGGTCTATATATATTCGTGCTAAACCAGCATCATCGCCTTGTCGCAGAGCTGAATAGAGAATTCGCGCATACTCTTCGTTATTTTTTGGGGAAGCCAAGCGATTTGCTCCATCAGGCGTTAAGACTCCCTCCATCGCAATTAGGCCGTCGCCTGATTGAGCCTCCTTGCCGATGAGAACTCTTGCCTTTGGTGAGTAATGTTGTTTATGTGAACCTGAAGCTCTAACTCTTGGCTCTTGAGCTTCAAGAATAATTATTCCCGTGCTCTGTTCAACCATCTCAGCTGTTACCGCCCCTGGTCTAAGAATTGATGGGTTTTCTTTGCTGCAATCGATAATCGTTGATTCAACTCCAACAAGTGATGAACCGCCATCTAATATCTGATCTTCTGGTTGTAAATACTCTTCAAGCTCTGCGCTAACTGCTTGAGCAGTTGTTGGTGAGACT
>RFXN01000179.1 GCA_009921625.1 Candidatus Fonsibacter lacus
AACTCATCCTTACTCGCGAAGTTGCTGGCCTCGGCCACGCTGGCGATGTTGTAACCGTCAAAGATGGTTACGCACGTAATTTCCTCCTTCCTCGCGGTTCTGCAATTGCTTGGACCCAAGGTGGAGAAAAGCAGATCGAAGGAATTCGTCGCGCACGTCAAAACCGTGAGATCCGCGATAAAGACCACGCAAACGAAATCAAGGCGAAGCTCGAAGCAGCAACTCTTGAAATCAAAGCAAAGGTCGGTTCTACCGGTCGTCTCTTCGGTTCTGTCACCGAAAAAGACATCGCACTCGTTATCAAGAGCGCAACTGGTTTAGATATCGATCGCCACAAAATCAAACTTGTGAAGCATGTAAAAAACCTTGGCAAGCACACTGCAAAGGTTTCACTTATGACAGGTGTTGCAGCAAACATCACCGTTAACGTCACTGAGTAATTAGTAATTACAAAAAGCGGCTCGCACGAAAAAAAGTGCGGGCCGTTTTTTATTTATGCTGAACAACTTTTGCAAAATCTCAACTAGTGAGAATCAGCGATAAATCTTTACCCACAACCTCACGCGCCTCTCACCAGCGCTTTTCGCGAACTTCACAGAGTTACCCACAGTTCATCCACATTCTCCACACAGGAGAAGGGCCACTTACCCACAGATATCCACGCCCTACCCACACCCCTGCGCACAGCGTAAATCGCTCCATTAGGTGATGTCAGTGCTCGCCCTGAAGATACGCACATGAGTCTGGCAGAGGTCCCAAATTACGACGATCGTCGTACACCTGAATTTGATCGCACACCTCCCCAAGATCTCGTTGCCGAACAATCTGTTCTCGGTGGAATGTTGCTCTCTAAAGATGCAATCGGTGAAGTTGTTGAAATTATCCGCCACCGCGATTTTTATCGCCCTGCTCACGAATTAATTTTTGATGTCATTGTTGATTTATATGGACGCGGCGAACCTGCCGACGCTGTCACCGTCGCCGCCGAATTAACTAAACGCGGTGAAATCGCTCGCGCTGGAGGAGCTCCTTATCTCCACACTCTCATCTCTGGATGGCATCGTTGATATGGCCGAACAAGAGGTCTATCAAGTTACCGAACGTCGCGCTGGTGAAGATTTTGTCCAACTCAATTCATTAATCCCCGCCGCGCTCGATCAAATCGAGAAGATGCAATCTGGTGATCTTGCTGAAGGAATCAAAACAGGATTTAAAGATCTCGATGTACTCACTAACGGTTTCCATCCCGGCAACATGATTGTTATCGCGGCTCGTCCTGCAGTTGGTAAATCAACACTGGGACTTGATATCGCGCGCCACGCATCTATTCATAATGGTGATTGCTCCGTCATCTTCTCTCTTGAAATGAGCCGTTCTGAAATCACAATGCGTATGCTCTCTGCAGAAGCTCGCGTAGCTTTAAATAACATCCGCTCCGGCACATTAAGTGATGAAGAGTGGGGACGTTTGGCCCGACGCATGGGTGAAATCAGTGAGGCACCATTATTTATTGATGATTCACCGAACCTTTCCATGATGGAAATCCGCGCTAAAGCCCGCCGCCTCAAGCAGCGCCATGATTTGAAACTTGTTGTCATCGACTATCTCCAGCTCATGACCTCAGGTAAGCGCGTTGAAAATCGCCAGCA
>RFXN01000180.1 GCA_009921625.1 Candidatus Fonsibacter lacus
GGCATGCCGGGTGGCGGAATGGGGATGATGTAAGCCATAGCTTCTTCACAAAGAGGTTTTTGGTTACATAACGCATTGCCTGAAAACAATTAGATTTAAGGCTCAAGTAATGAACCTGCGCGTCATCAAAAAGAGATTTCAACAAGAAGTCATTTTCGACGTTGACGGCAATCGAAATTCACGTCCTAAAATTGTTCGAAGGTTTTGCGCACTTTGCGTCAAAGTATTTGGTGGCTTCTTGCTAACTCTGGTTCTTGCACCCATCAGCTTGATTCGCCCGATTGAAATTTGGCAAATGAATACTCGGCTCTCAAAGATTTCGTTTTTTATTGAGGATTTTGAGACTGGCCTAAGGGACTTGCAGGCGCGAGGAATGGCGGGGCGGGTTTGGATTCTTGCTTTGTATGGGCTTGACTTTCCTAATGATCAATTAGCACTTCTATATCGAAGACATGCTCGGATTTTAGGTAAGAATCAACGATTATTGGCCGAAGTGATCAGGTTTGTTTGGCCGATTTTTCGAGTGCACCGAAAGCGAGTGATGGACCGGTCGTTAAATAAATTTCAAATTTGGAATTCTGGTATAGCAACTTTAAGGTTTTCAGATTCCGAGACTAAAGCAGGCGCAATTCTTGAAAAAGAATTAGGTCTTATTGATAATGCGCCTTTTATTTGTTTAGCAATTTCGTCAAAGAAGTACCGTAAATTAGTTGACTGCAACCAAACAGAACTCTTGACTGGACCGAAAGAGGATCTACTTACAACGATCCCAGATCTTGAGAGCTATGTACCAGTCATTCAAGATTTGAATTCAAGGGCTATTGCTGTTATTCGAATGGGAATACATGAAGAGTCGAGACTCCCATCATCGCTGGGTCAAGGAGCCATTGACTATGCATTTTTAAATCGGAGCGAATTCGGCGATGTGTGGCTGTCTTCTCGTTGCTTATTTTACCTGACGGGAGGATCTGGTGCATGGTGGTTCGGGTCAATATTTGGTAAGCCTGCCGTCGCGACTGACATGTATGTACTCCGAGGGACTTATGGCTCGAGTGACCTATTTATTCCTCAGCTATCTAGATCAATAGAAGATGATTGTTTAAATAGTTTTGAATGGATGATTAAAAATCAACAATGGGCGTTTGATCCCAATCGTTTGGGAACTGAATATGAAATCGTCAAAAATACTCCTCGACAGATTACTGACGTGACGATAGAGATGCTGATGCGCACACAGGGTAAGTGGAACGAGACAGATGAAGACAAAGAGTTACAAACACGTTTTAGACTTGTGCAAGAAGGGTTAAATCTCGGTGAAAGGGCTCCGGCGAGGATTGGGGCGAAGTTTTTGAGGGAGCATCAGCATTTGCTGCCAGACTGATGGGAGACTTAGGACGCAGAGGACGAGGTTTCTGGTTACATCAGATAGTTGAATATCTGATTGCGGCGGCGCTCATTTTGATGAGCGCGCAGTCGCGACATCCGTTGGTGTTGGCAGCGTACGGAATTGCGCTGCTGATCAACGTGACGGTTGTTGATGGTCCGTTCAGCGCGTACAAAATTATTTCGCGTGGCGTGCATCGCATAATCGACTGGTTGTTTGTGGTCGCATTGTTCGCCG
>RFXN01000019.1 GCA_009921625.1 Candidatus Fonsibacter lacus
GGATTAGTTCCATGTTTTTTATACAGCTTCATCATCTCTTCAGATTGCTTCTGGCGATCATCTTTATACTTCTGCTGAATTGCCTTCATCTCCGGTTGAAGCACCGTTAATGCGCGTTGGCTTTTAATCTGCTTAACAAAGAGCGGAATCAAAATGATACGAATTAAAACAACGAGAAAAATAATTGCTAGCGACCACGAAACGCCGCTATCTGCTCCAAAAATTGGCTCGAACAATCCGTGGAAAAGCAAAATAATCCAAGAAATTGCATCATAAAGCGGATTGAAAATACCCACTATTTATTCGCCTTTCTTCGTTGTTGTTCAATTCCAACCGACAGTTCTCGTCCGCCTGGTGGATAGTCAATTCCGCCCATTGACCAAGGGTTGCATCTAATAAGTCGCCATAAGGTAAGAGTTACCCCCACCAATAACCCCTTGCTCCGAATCGCCAAAATTGAATATTCGGAACAGGTTGGGTAGTACTTACATCGAGCCGGAAAAGCAGGCGAGATCCATTTTTGATAAATGCGAATGAGGGCAATCACTTCGCCACCAAAAAATATTTAGAAACTAAAGCGGAAATTTCACCTGCGAGATTTTGATCTGCGCTCTTCGCAGCTCCTGGATGAGCGCGAAAAAGTAAGAGCGTGCCATCTGAAAACTTATTTAAATGTGGTGCAATCGCATGTCTAATCTGCCTAGAAACACGATGGCGTACCACTGAATTGCCCACGTTCTTACCCACTATGAGGCCCACCTTCACCGGTGCTCCAGATCGATCACCAGGTATAGGTGATGCGACATAGAGCAAAAAATTCTCTCCCGACACTCGCTTGCCTTTTGTTGCGCGTGCGAAGTCACTTGCTTTACGCAGGCGATTCTTCTGCGCCAACATCAGCTTGCGCCGATTACGCGAAAAACTTAAGCCGAGATGCGCAAGCGCCCCTTGGCACGGCGCGCAGCAAGGACAGCGCGACCTGCACGAGTGGACATGCGAGCGCGGAAACCGTGCGTCTTTGACCGACGGCGATTATTTGGTTGAAAGGTGCGCTTCACGTCTATCTCCTAAAGGTCGAGGAAGTTTCATTGGCGCGAGCGGATGAGCGATCGCGCAGGAGGTAAACGGTACGGAAATAGAGGTGGTGCGGTCAAACCAGAGCGCCCTCCTCTCAAAAGTGAATGCGGGGGAGAGATCGATGGGGGAGAAGGTCTCTACACTTAACCTTTAGAGTTGTGGATAACTAGTTGCTTTTTCACAAAAGCCGGATTAGGGTTTCCCTTCTTCCACAGAGGAAGCTACGTTCCCCCGTAGATATGCGTGTAAATCGGACAAATATCCACTTAGTGGCCCACAGCCTGTGGATAACTTTGGGGATAAACGGTGGGTAACTGATCTGGAAAGGATTCCAAATGGCAGATGAGAGCGCGCTCCTTGAGGTTGAACTCCCAGAGCTATGGCAAAACGCCATTTCGCTTATCGCTACCGACTCACCACAACACAGAGCTTTTTTACAATTAACTCAACCGATGGGCCTTGTTGATAGCAATGGCAGCACGACACTTCTTGTTGCTGCACCAAATGCATTTGCAAAAGATGTGCTTGAAACGCGATTACGTTCGATCATCACCGATGTTCTAAGCGCACAACTTGGCCGTGAAGTACGCGTTGCTGTGACAATTGATGAAACGTTAGAAAATGAAAAACCTGTTGGCGCTAACGGTGTGATAACTGAGATTGAACAACCGCGCCCAGGAACTGGACGTAGCGCAGAGCCAGCTTTAACTACTGAATCGGGCGCGATGAGTATGAACCCGCGCTATATTTTTGAAACTTTCGTTATTGGCTCTTCTAATCGATTTGCGCATGCAGCGGCGGTGGCAGTAGCTGAAGCCCCTGGTAAGGCATACAACCCGTTATTTATTTATGGCGAATCAGGTTTAGGAAAAACTCACTTACTACATGCAATCGGTGCATACGCTAAAGAGCTGTATGGAAATCTTCGCGTTCGATATGTATCAAGTGAAGAGTTCACCAATGATTTCATTAACTCAATCCGAGATGATAAATCAGCGGTATTTCAAAAACGTTATCGTGATGTAGATTTACTTTTAGTTGATGATATTCAATTTCTTGAGAATAAAGAGCGAACTCAAGAGGAGTTCTTCCATACCTTTAATACTCTCTACAACGCGAATAAGCAGATTGTTATTACTAGCGACCGACCACCAAAACAATTGGCGACCCTTGAAGATCGACTTCGCTCTCGCTTTGAGTGGGGTTTGATTACTGATATTCAACCGCCAGAGTTAGAAACTCGAATTGCGATTCTTCGTAAAAAGGCTGCGCAAGATCGATTAAATGCCCCAGATGATGTTCTTGAATACATCGCAAGTAAGATTTCAACAAATATCCGTGAACTTGAAGGTGCGCTGATCCGGGTTACTGCGTTTGCCAGCCTTAACCGACAGGGCGTCGATTTATCTCTTGCGGAAATAGTTCTTAAAGATCTCATTCCAGATGAATCAGGACCAGAAATTACTGGCGCGACAATCATGGCGCAGACTGCGGCATATTTCAGTCTCACTATTGATGATCTCTGTGGCACCTCTCGCTCTCGCGCTCTAGTAAATGCAAGACAGGTTGCGATGTACCTTTGCCGAGAATTAACAGATCTTTCACTGCCAAAATCGGAAAATTCGCCAGCTCATGGCAGAGCGCCGTTCGATCTATAACCAAGTTACTGAGCTCACCAACAGGATTAGACAGCAGGCTCGAAGCCAGGGGTGAGCTAAAAAGCTGCTCCACACTTGGGGATAACCTTGGGGGTAAACCCCTCCTTGAGAGTTTTCTCTGTGGGGAAAAAGCGCTAGACCCCACCTATCCCCCTCTTCTCCACAATATCCACCGGTTTATCCACACCCTCTCAAGGCTTGGTTTCCCTGGTTGGCCTGCGGAAATATCACTTTTCCCCAGAAATCACACTGGTTACTGCTATTACTATCTCTCTATCTTTATATCTAAAGAATTTCTCACCACCGGTAAATCTGGGGATTACAGCTTTGAGGGAGCTTTTTACTACTTACAAACCAGATAGCCCTTTTCCGCATAAGTGCGGGAAGATAAGGAACATCTTTTACGAGAGCGAGTGGAAAATTACATGGGATTGAGATTTGTAGTTGAGCGGGATGCGCTCTCGGATGGCGTCGCTTGGGTTTCTCGCTCTTTATCTTCACGACCAATCATGCCCGTACTTCTTGGTGTTGTGATCGATGCGCAAAAAAATGGCGTTCACCTTGCAGGTTATGACTTAGAGACTTCAGCTAAAGCACAAATTAATGCGGATGTTAAAGAAGAAGGTCGAGTATTAGTTTCTGGAAGACTTCTCTCTGATATTGCAAAATCATTACCAAACAAACCAGTAACAATTTCTTTAGATGGAAATCGAGTAAGTGTCGTTTCTGGATCAGCTAAGTTCGCACTCCCTACACTTCCCGTTAGTGACTACCCCACTCTTCCGGAGTTACCCACAGAGACTGGTCGACTAACTGGGGATTTATTTGCGCAGGCAGTTCATCAAGTAGCAATTGCTGCCGGGAAAGACGATTCACTCCCAGTATTAACTGGTGTCCATGTTGAAATTGAAGAGAATAAATTAACTCTTGCAGCAACAGATCGCTATCGATTAGCGGTACGAGAATTAGATTGGGAAGCCCCACGCGCAAGCGCTTCCGCACTAATTCGAGCTCGAACTCTCCACGATGCATCTAAATCATTAGTCAGTAGTAACCAAGTTAGTCTGGCTTTAGCTGCGCCTAACGCCCAAGAGCGCCTAATTGGTTTTGCAACTCAAGGAAAGTCAATGACCTCAAGAATGCTTGATGGAACATTTCCTCCATATCGCCATTTATTACCAAGTGATCGAAGTGCAACAGCAATTGTCGAGGTAGCGCCATTTCTTGATTCAGTTCGTCGTGTGGCGCTAGTTGCTGATAAAACAATCCCACTCCGCCTCACGTTTGCGCCAGGTTCGTTAACTTTAGAAGCGGGAGCTGGTGAAGAGGCATCCGCGACAGAAGAATTAGACATCGCATTTGATGGGGAAGGTTTCACAATTGCATTTAATCCAACTTACTTAGTCGATGGTTTATCCGCTCTAGGTACTGCTTATGTAGATATGGCCTTCACTGGGGCAAGTAAGCCTGCAGTGCTCTCTGGAAGAGAGAGCGCTGATGGTCTAAGTGATTCCAGTTATCGATACCTACTCATGCCTATGCGGTATGCCTCGTAATCTGTGTATCTTTCATATCTACAACTCACTAATTTTCGGTCATACGAAAACTTAGAGTTAGCACTGAGTCCAGGCATTACGTCATTTATCGGTGGTAATGGCGAAGGAAAAACCAATATTGTTGAATCGATTGGATTTCTAGCGTATTTACGGTCACATCGAATTTCTTCCGATAATCCCCTGATCAAATTGGAGAATGAAAAAGCGTATATAAGGGCAAAAGTAAATACTGCTGGGCGTGAAGAGCTCTTAGAAGTTGAGATTAATCAAGGGAGAGCAAATCGAGTGCGGATTAATCAGCAACCAGTTCGATCAACTCGAGAGTTGCTCGGTCATTTACGGGCAATTCTTTTTACTCCAGAGGATCTCTCGCTTGTAAAGGGTGATCCCAGTGAACGAAGGGATTTCCTCGACACATTATTGATATCACGCACTCCACGTTTTGCAGGTGTTATTGCTGATTATGAAAAAGCGTTAAAGCAGCGGAACTCGCTACTGAAGAATCGACCTCATGAGCGGGATTTAGCACCTTGGGATGAACATATCTCTCGTTATGGCGCAGAGTTGATTGCAGCCCGCTTGCAATTGATTTTTGATCTAATGCCGCATGTAATGAAGGCGTATCAAAGAATCTCCTCTGGCGACGAAATTAATGGAACGTATAAGAGTTCGCAAGATTTACAAGGCAGGAGTTCGGAAGAGTTGGAGAGAGAAATACTTTTATTACTTCCAACGCTTCGCCGTGCGGAGATGGAGCGCGGGGTGACTCTTATCGGACCACATCGTGATGATTTATCACTAACACTTGGGCCATCACCTGTGAAGGGATATGCCAGTCAGGGTGAATCATGGTCATTAGCGCTAGCGCTTCGTATGGGCTCTTATCGACTTCTCACGGAAGAGGGCCTTGGTTTAGGCAGTGAACCAATATTGATACTTGACGATGTCTTTGCTGAATTAGATAGTTTGCGAAGAGATGCGCTTTTGGAATTAATTGACTCTACAGAGCAGGTATTGGTAACGGCAGCAGTCGAGGGCGATCTCCCTAACGAGTTTTCTGATCGCAGATTTTATGTTCGCGAAGGGAGCGTGCGAGAGTAAATGAGTGAGAATCGAGATTTAGCACGTTCCTTGCTCGCCGCTGCGCGACGTCGTTCCAATAGATTTAAACGTGAGCAAGAGAAATCGAGAAATAATCGCTCTGATAGTGAGAGCAGTAGTAGTGATGGTGGTTATCAAGGACCCCAACTACTTAATGAATCTCTGGCGGAACTAATTGCTGAACGTGGCTGGCATGATCGCGTGAAAGATAGCGATCTCTTTATCAAGTGGCATGAGTTGGTTGGCAAAGATATTTCAGATCATGTACAACCACTCACTTTCGTTGATGGAGCGCTGACGGTAAGCGCAGAGAGCACCGCCTGGGCCACTCAATTACGGTTAATTGATCAGCAGTTGATAGAGGCCTTAGCTCTCGGTGGCTTCGAAGTCCGAGAGCTACGAATCAAGGGTCCACAGGCGCCCTCGTGGCGTAAAGGTAAGTGGAGCGTTAAGGGAGGGCGTGGCCCGCGCGATACATACGGGTGATTGTGACGAATCCCAGCAATCCCTTCTCTCAGGCCCCCTCACAACCCTCTCATTCCTCTCCACGTTTAGTAGGGGAACACTAGATTCGGGGGTCAATCGCTCTACGGCGCCACCAGGTACTTTCTCGAGGGATAGGAGTCGTAAAAATCCCCTAGGATTAGCGGCTGTGGCTTCACTAGGGGCTACATGCGAGGCGATAAGGCGGTTGACCCATTGGCTGAGAGCCCAAAAGCTACAACTGATAAAGCTAGCCAGGCTAGCAAGAGCGGGTATGACGCCAGCGCGATCCAGGTCCTTGAGGGGCTCGATGCCGTTCGTAAACGACCCGGCATGTATATCGGCTCTACCGGAGAACGAGGCCTTCACCACCTTGTCTATGAAATCGTCGACAACTCAGTCGATGAAGCGCTCGCCGGATACTGCAGCGAAATTAGCGTTCATCTTTTAAGTGATGGTGGCGTAAGCGTTCGCGATAACGGTCGAGGAATTCCGGTAGATATTGTTGCAAGCGAAGGAAAACCTGCTGCTGAGGTTGTCTTTACCGTGCTTCATGCTGGCGGAAAGTTTGGCGGCGGCGGCTATTCCGTTTCAGGCGGTCTTCACGGAGTGGGCGCATCTGTTGTCAACGCGCTAAGTGCTGCGCTTCATGTTGAGATTGAACGAGATGGGTCAAAGTATTTCCAAAGTTATAAATTAGGAGTTCCTGATGCTCCGCTACAGAGTATTGGTGCATCTAATAACACCGGAACAAAAGTTTCCTTTTGGCCGTCATCTGAAATTTTTGATACTACGATTTTTTCATTTGAAATTCTCTCAACTCGTTTCCGGGAAATGGCATTTCTCAATCGCGGACTTACAATCTCGCTCACTGATGAGCGCGCTGGACACGTTGACGATAAAGGTGAGCCAGTTAAAGTTATTTACAAATACGATGGAGGGATCTCTGACTTTGTTCGCCACCTTAATTCAACAAAGGGCGAAGCGCATAAAAATGTTATTGATTTTGAGAGCGAAGATACGAAATTAAAAATCTCAGCTGAAATTGCCATGCAATGGAGCGCGGGATATACCGAATCTGTTTACACCTTTGCCAACACCATTAATACACAAGAGGGTGGAACACACGAAGAAGGTTTCCGAGCATCACTCACCTCTATCATCAATAAGTACGGTGAAGAGTGGGGCTTAATTAAGAAACGAGAAGACCGGTTAACTGGCGATGATGTTCGCGAAGGTTTAACTGCAATAGTCTCGTTGAAGATTGGTGAGCCTCAGTTTGAAGGGCAAACAAAGACAAAACTTGGTAATACTGAAGCAAAAACTTTTGTACAGAAGATTGTTAATGACAAATTAGGTGATTGGTTTGCCGCTAATCCATCTGAGGGTCGGGAGATCGTCCGAAAATGTATTGATGCCGCCACCGCTCGTGTGGCTGCACGGAAAGCACGTGAACTTTCGCGCTCTCGAAAAGGGCTACTTGAAGGGCGTGGCATGCCTGGAAAGTTGGCTGATTGCCAGTGGACCGAACCAGAGAAATGCGAGTTATATATTGTTGAAGGTGACTCGGCGGGCGGCTCTGCAAAAGGTGGTCGAGATTCAAAATTCCAAGCAATTTTACCTATTCGCGGAAAGATTCTTAACGTTGAGAAATCACGTATTGATCGAGTTTTACAGAACAACGAGGTACAGGCGTTAATCACAGCTTTAGGCACAGGCGTGCATGATGAATTTGATATTGCAAAACTCCGGTATCACAAGATTGTTCTGATGGCGGATGCGGACGTTGATGGCCAACACATTCGAACATTATTGTTGACGCTCCTTTTCCGATTTATGCGCCCTCTTATTGAAGGTGGATATGTTTATCTAGCACAGCCACCGTTATATAAATTGAAGTGGGGCGGAAAAGAGCAACCACAATATGCCTTCTCTGATAAAGAGCGTGATGCTTTTATAAAGATTGGTATTGATGGCGGTAAACGATTACCAAAAGAAGATGGTATTCAACGTTTCAAAGGTTTAGGAGAGATGCCTGCGAAAGAACTCTGGGATACGACGATGGATCCCGACACCCGAGTTCTTATCCGAGTCACATTAGAAGATGCAGTTGCTGCGGATGATCTCTTCTCTGTTCTCATGGGTGAAGATGTAGAGATGCGACGAAATTTTATTCAACGTAATGCCAAAGATGTTCGGTTCTTGGATATTTAGTACGTGTGAATGAGAGGAGAGTGAACCATGGAGAATACGTCGGATCGAATTGAGTTAGTCGATCTTCAGGTAGAGATGGCGCGAAGCTATCTCGATTATGCGATGAGCGTTATCGTTGGTCGAGCTCTTCCTGATGTACGTGATGGATTAAAGCCAGTGCACCGCCGCGTCCTTTATGCGATGTTTGATGCTGGCTATCGACCAGATAAGGGTTATTACAAATCATCGCGTGTCGTCGGTGATGTTATGGGTAACTATCACCCACATGGTGATTCGGCGATTTATGACACTTTGGTTCGCTTAGCTCAGCCATGGTCACTTCGTTATCCACTTGTTGATGGCAATGGAAACTTTGGTTCACCTGGTAATGATCCGGCGGCTGCAATGCGGTACACCGAAGCGCGACTTGCTCCACTTGCAATGGAGATGATGCGCGATATTGATGAAGAAACTGTTGATTTCACCGATAACTACGATGGTCGCTCGCAAGAACCGGTTGTGCTACCAAGTCGATTCCCTAACCTTCTTGTTAATGGCAGCGCTGGTATTGCCGTTGGTATGGCAACAAACATTCCTCCACATAACCTCAATGAAGTTGCTGAAGGTATTCAATGGTCGTTGCAAAATCCTGATGCCAAACAGAATGAATTGTTAGAGAAACTCCTCACCGTTGTGAAAGGTCCGGATTTTCCAACCAGAGGTCTAATTGTCGGCCGAAGTGGAATTGAAGAGGCCTATCGAACAGGTCGTGGCTCCATCACGATGCGTGCCGTTGTTGAAGTGGAAGAGATAAATAGCAGAACCTGTCTAGTAATTAGCCAACTTCCTTACCAAGTTAACCCAGATAACCTGGCTCTTAAAATTGCTGATCTTGTTAAAGATGGCAAAGTTGCTGGCATCGCTGATGTTCGTGATGAGGGTAATGAACGTCTTGGACAGCGATTGGTTATCGTCCTTAAGAAGGATGCAGTTGCAAAGGTTGTTCTCAATAACCTCTATAAGCACACCCAACTTCAAGAAACTTTTGGTGCAAACATGTTGGCGCTTGTCGATGGCGTGCCTCGTACCTTGCGCCTTGATGAATTTGTCACTTTCTACATCAATCACCAAGTAGAGGTGGTTGTACGGCGGACTAAATTCCGGCTCGCTGAGAAAGAAAAACGTGCCCATATCCTTCGTGGATATGTTAAAGCGCTCGATGCGCTAGATGATGTTATTGCTTTGATTCGAAAGAGTGAGAGTACTGATGATGCCCGCACTGGCTTGATGAAACTTCTCGATGTCGATGAGGTTCAGGCAAATGCAATTCTTGATATGCAACTTCGTCGTTTGGCCGCTCTGGAGCGACAGAAGATTCAAGATGAATATGACGCAATCATGAAGGAAATCATTGAGTTAAATGAGATTTTGGCAAGCCCTAAGCGGCAACGCGAGATTATCTCAACCGAGCTCGCGGAACTAACCTCTAAATATGGTGATACTCGACGCACTCAGATAATTGCTGCTGAAGGAGATTTCGCTGCTGAAGATTTAATTAAACAGGAGGATGTCGTCGTCACGATTACGCGCGGTGGATATTCCAAACGGACGAAAGCAGATCTTTATCGATCACAGCGCCGTGGTGGTCGCGGGGTTCGTGGGGCTGCGCTGAAGCAGGATGACATCGTCGAACATTTCTTCGTGACAACGACTCATCATTGGATACTGTTCTTCACGAATAAAGGGCGGGTCTATCGGGCAAAAGCCCATGAATTACCAGAGGCGGGACGCGATGCACGTGGCCAACACGTTGCAAATCTTTTAGCATTCCAACCGGATGAAAAAATTGCACAGGTGCTCGCAATTGAAAATTATGGTGCGGCTGCGTATCTAGTACTTGCAACTAAGTCAGGTTTAGTGAAGAAGACTCCGCTTGATGAATACGACTCCAATCGAACCGGAGGTTTGATCGCCATAAATCTTCGTGAAGGTGATGAAGTTGTGTCAGCGGTGCTTGTTGGGGAGAAAGATGACATTCTTCTAGTTTCAAAGAACGCTATGTCTCTTCGATTTACAGCTGATGATGAATCGCTTCGACCAATGGGGCGCGCCACGAGTGGTGTCATCGGAATGAAATTCCGCTCCGGCGATGAACTTCTTGCGATGGCATCTCTCTCTGATATTTCTAATGCATATGTTTTCACCGCAACCGATGGTGGATTTGCAAAGCGAACACCTGTTGTGGAATATCGCCCTCAAGGTCGCGGCGGACTAGGAATTAAGGCGGCGAAGGTTGATGAAGCGTCGCGAGGAGTACTTGTTGGTGCGTTGATTGTCACTGAAGTTGATGAAGTCCTAGCGATAACTTCAGCGGGGACTGTGATGCGAACACATGTAGATGAAGTTCGGCAGACCGGCCGAGACACTATGGGCGTTCGCTTGGTCAATCTCGATCCTGAGACAGTTGTGGTTTCCATCGCGCGTAATGCCGAGGGAGCTGAGGGAGATGACGAGTAGCTAAAGCGGATTAGCCTCGAGCCAAAACCTTGGGGTACCCTTCCGTTTCTACTGAAAATGGGCCTATAGCTCAGCCTGGTTAGAGCGCTTCCCTGATAAGGAAGAGGTCGGTGGTTCAAGTCCACCTAGGCCCACCCAGTAGTAGAAGGAAAGCAGGTGGCGCTTCGATGGTGAAGAAACTTCTGGCACTATTTGCTGTTGGCGCAGGAGGGTATGCACTCTTCAAACGCTTCAAGCAATTACAGAATGAAGAAGAAAACTGGTTGGATATGACTAGCGCTGAAGATTCTTTGGAAGATTCAGAAGAGTTCTAATTTAATACGGGGACTTAGCTCAATTGGTAGAGCACCTGCTTTGCAAGCAGGGGGTTAGGGGTTCGATTCCCCTAGTCTCCACCCATATTCTCAATCGGAATAACTACTTCATTATGCCTAAGAAATCCTGGCATCCACGGTGGATCAAATCTTGCGATACGACTTGGCCCAATGCTTTTTATTTTTTCCTGTGCTAAAAATTCTCGGAGCTCATCCTCTTTCTCTTTGACTGTATTCCATGAACTAAAACCCTTGAAAGAAATCACAGCGGCAAAATGCTCTGGCTCTTCTCTAAGTATTACGGTTGAGTTCTTTGCTAACGGAAGAGAAGAGATAGATTTGCCCTCAGGCATCACAAAAGAAATAATCCAGGATTCTTCATCAATCCGTTCTTGAAGAACAGGGGCGGTCATTTCGATTTGGTTTTGCGAGATGTAGGTAACTAACGGGCGAAAACCAATGCTACCGGCCGCGCTGTAAGGCGATTGGACAGTTACATCTGCAAAGACACTGGCATGAAACTTTCGGAGCTCACAATTATCGAACTTTTTAATGACATCATATTTCCAACGTTCGGTCATAATTTTCATTTCTTCCGTAGGAATTGATAATGAGAAAATTAATGCTATCTCATTGAAAATTAATCAAATACCCAACTTAGTGAAATCAGTGGATTGTGAGATTTCTAGTCTCACGTTATCCTTGAGCGACTGCGAAACCGAGGAGATTAACAATGGCTGAAAAAGCGACTCTACATACCAACATGGGCGATATCGTCATCGACCTTTTCCCAAATCACGCCCCAAAGACTGTTGCAAACTTTGCTGAGTTAGCAACAGGCCAACGCGAATGGACTCATCCAAAGAGTGGCAAGAAGAGCACAGATAATCTTTACGACGGAACGATTTTTCATCGCGTCATCTCGGGGTTCATGATTCAAGGTGGCGATCCAGCGGGAAATGGCACTGGCGGGCCGGGCTATAAATTTGCTGATGAGTTTCACCCAGAGTTAGTGTTCGATCGCCCTTACCTATTGGCGATGGCCAATGCTGGACCAGGAACCAATGGTTCCCAGTTCTTTATTACCGTTGCTCCCACCACCTGGCTTAATCGAAAGCACTCAATCTTCGGCGAGGTAACCGACCCAGCGAGTCAGGCCGTTGTTGATGCGATAGCCGAGGTAGAGACAGGGGCGCAAGATCGCCCCAAGAACCCAGTCACTATTAATTCCGTAACGATCGCCTAGCTCTCACGCTCACCTCGGATAGTTATCCACAGCAGATACCCACAAGGTGGATAATTACATAGGTGTAATTAAAGATTAACGCCAGCGGGTGGCGAGGGCGAAGCCCACTCCCACCAAGGCAAAGCCAATACCCATATTCCATGAGCCGATCTTGGGAATCGGATAGCGGGTCTGGGAGATGTAATAGGTAACGATCCAGGCTAAGCCGAGGAGAAAGCCAGTAAGCATCGTTGGCGCGAGCCATTTAGGGCTCTCTTTTGGTTCTGGGAGCGCGCTGGCCACCTTCTCAGGAACGTAGGCCTTCTCTTTCTTACGAATCCGAGACTTTGGCATTGCCTTCCGCCACCTTCCGCTCTCTACCGAAAACTATACAGAATTCTATTGGTGAACAAGGTTCACCGACCAGGTCAAGAGTACCCCACTCGGGCAGGATAGGCACATGGCGACCAAGATTCTCGTAGTCGATAACTACGACTCCTTTGTCTTCAATCTCGTCCAATACTTAGCTCAACTGGGCGCAGAGTGCACGGTGCTTCGCAACGATGAAGTAAAAGTTTCTGATGCGCAAAATTATGACGGCGTTCTCATCTCTCCCGGCCCAGGAATTCCAGAGGCTGCTGGAGTGAGCATCGAATTAGTTAGGTTCTGCGCCGAAAATAAAATTCCATTACTGGGAGTCTGTTTAGGACATCAAGCGATTGGAGTCGCATTTGGTGGCGTTGTTTCGCGCGCTCCCGAACTACTCCATGGAAAAACTTCGCAGGTTCATCATAACAATCAAGGTGTATTGCATGGGCTACCTGATGGTTTTACCGCAACTCGTTATCACTCACTAGCCATCGAAGGAGATTCCATAAGTACTAAAGATTCGGAATTAGAAATTACCGGCTGGACTGAATCTGGAATTGTGATGGCAGTTTGTCACAATTCATTACCAATCCATGGTGTTCAGTTTCATCCAGAATCAGTATTAACTGAAGGCGGCCATCAACTTCTTGCCAATTGGTTAACTATCTGCGGTGACAAAAGCGCGATAGAAAAATCAAAGGGACTTTCCCCTGTCATCGGCAGGTAAAAATTAACTAGCGGTTGGGCTTGGTGAGATTTCCGGTTCAGGTTTGTAAATATTAACCGTGATTGTTACCGAAGAACCAATTTTTGCAGATTCTTCACTCGCTGGCGCTTGTGCAAGTACTACCCCACTAGGTTGATCTGGGTCTTGCGTTTCAATGACATTGGGAATAAATCCAGCTTGGATTAAAATAGTAGTCGCTTGTATTTTTGAGATTCCAATAACATCGGGGACAAATACTTTTCCACTGGCGATATTAAGGACTACGCCACTTCCGGCAGCAACGGTTGAGCCAGGTTCTGGAATTACGCCAACAATTGTTCCTGGCGCTTCACTCGATTCAACGGGATTAGTTTTTGCGAGGACTAAACCTGCGCCATCAAGAATTATTTTTGCTTGATCAAGAGTTGTGCCAATTAAAGTAGTTGGTACTGAAGTTTTACCAGGGCCATCAGAGAGGATGATCTGTACCTCACTTCCTGCTTTGATTTTTGTACCAGCAGGAGGAGTTTGCGAAGCAACCCGGTCAATGGGAACTCCGGGATCTGGCGCTCGCTCAACAATGATCGTAAAGCCGTTAAGTTCTTCTCTCGCTTGAGTCTCGGTGAGCCCAGCAACATCTACTAGAGTGACGAGTGCAATGGGCTGAGGAATTCGGGATATCAAGTAACCACCAGAGGTTAGGAGAACTACCGCCGCTATCACCCCGGCAATCACTAGATTACGTCGTTTGGGGTCTTTAATTTTCTTCTGCACCTCTTCACCGCGAGCTAAACGATTAATATCGTCAAGCATCTCGCGAGCGTTTTGGTATCGCGCGAGTGGATCTTTTGATAACAATAGATATCGCTTCGAGAATCAGCAACCTCTCCTCGTGCTTGCTCCGGAGAGAGATAGTTTGCCGTTCCAACAACAGTCCAAGCATGGGTCACTGTGGCACTGGCATCATCTAAGGCTCTGGCAATACCAAAGTCCATCACCTTTACATCGCCACTATTAGTGATCATGACGTTTGCAGGTTTGATATCTCGATGAATAATTCCATTTCTATGTGAATATTCGAGAGCTTCGAGAATTCCACGGATAACAGCAATTGCACGAGTAAGCGGTAATCGTTCGCCACTTCTAATCACCTCTCGAATGGTTTTGCCGTCTACTTGCTCCATCACGATGTATGGCAATACGCCGATATCAGTTCTCTCTTCGCCGGTGTCGTAAACCGAAACTATCGCTGGGTGATTTAATCCTGCGGCTGCTTGTGCCTCTCTGCGAAATCTTGCTAAAAAGGCAGGATCACGCGCGAGATCACTGCGAAGTATCTTGATCGCAACCGGGCGAGAAAGTCTGGTGTCGCGACCTTGGAAGACATCAGCCATGCCTCCAGCGCCGATGAGATCACCAACTTCATATCGATTTGCCAGAAGTCGGGTCATCTCTCACCACCTTGAGCTGCGCCAATGTAACCGGGGATCGTGTTCTTGTTCGAATTTATTGTCGCAAGAATAATGGTTAAGTTATCTGGCGCACCTTTCTTATATGCCAAAGCTTTGAGTTCACTGAGAGCTTCTTCGCTAACCCCATGAGTTTCAACAATTTTTATAATTTTCTTCTCTTCTACAACGCCTGCCAAACCATCAGAACAGAGCAAGAAGATATCTCCTGCGAGCTCATCAACTACATTAAAATCCGGTCGCTCACCTTGAACAGCGCCCATCAGAGCTTTAGTTACAAATGATCGCTGCGGATGCCCATCAATTTCATCAGCAGAAATTCTGCCTTGTTCAAGTAGTTCTTGTACAACCGTATGATCTTTTGTGAGTTGAGAAATTTTTCCACTGCGAATTAAGTAAGCGCGTGAATCGCCAAGGTGCGCAAGATAAAGTTTCTCTTTGCCAAGAATGAGTGCCGTTAACGTTGTACCCATTCCACGTAACTCACTCTTATTTTTCATAGTTTCAGCTAGTGATTTATTAATATCGAGAAATGTATCTACAACAGATGTTTCTGCATTCCGCTCTGTAAATGAATTCTTTTCAAGTTTTGATATTTTGTGGATTGCGAGCGAGGAAGCAATCTCACCAGCCGCGTGGCCACCCAAACCATCTGCTACTGCAAGAATTGTTAACCCAGCCCATGCAGAATCCTCATTTTCACTGCGATGCAAGCCAACATCTGAGAGCGATACACTCTGAAAATACCGGCTCACAAATCACATTCCCTTGCTGGTAGTTAACGAGTTAGCCATGCTACTCGGGGCCTCAAGTCCCCCTGATGCACTCGAAATCGCGTAGAGTTTTCTATATGTCCCGCTATACATATCTCGGCCCTGCTGGCACCTTCACTGAGGCGGCCCTCTCGCCACTATTAAAGAGTGGAGATAGCGCAGAGCCAGCGGCAAATGTCACCGCTGCATTGGAATCGGTCCGTCGGGGTAGCGCCGATTACGCCCTGGTGCCAATCGAGAATTCCGTAGAAGGGGTCGTTGCCCGCACCCTTGATGAATTAGCGGTAGGTAAACCGCTAATGATTATTGGCGAGACTGTACTTCCCGTTTCTTTTGCATTGATGGTCAAGCCAGGTCTTTCAATAAAAGAGATTCGACGAGTAGCAACTCACCCACATGCTGAAGCGCAATGTCGTGAATACATTGCTTCGCAATTGCCACGTTCAGAAGTGGT
>RFXN01000181.1 GCA_009921625.1 Candidatus Fonsibacter lacus
GAGGTTTTGGTTTGTGATGACGCAAGCAGCGACAAAACTACGGAAGTTGGGCAAAAGTATGCCCACTCAGCCAATCGTGAGGACATAAAAATCATTCGTCACGACCTAAATCTGGGTTACGGCGGAAACCAAAAATTCGGCTATGAATGGGCAATTGCCAATAATTTTGATTCTGTAGTCCTGATTCACGGCGACGGTCAATATCCACCCGAAATGATCGAGGCGTTTGTTCGCCCAATTCAGAACGGAAAAGCCGACGTTGTACTTGGTTCAAGAATGATGACCAAAGGAAGCGCACGTGCTGGCGGTATGCCCATGTACAAGTTTGTCGGCAATAAAATTTTGACGCGATGGCAGAATTTCATCACGGGAACCGATTTTTCTGAGTGGCACTGCGGATATCGCGCCTATTCAGTTGAAGGTCTGAAGTCGATTAACTATCTAGAAAATTCTGACGGTTTTGATTTTGATACACAGATAATTCTTCAAATGAACTCTGCCGGGAGGCGAGTCATAGAGATACCGATACCCACCTACTACGGTGACGAAATTTGCTATGTCCAAGGTTTGAAGTATGCCCGCCAAGTTTCAATCGCAGTAGTTAAGCACCGACTTAAGTCCATGGGATTTTTCGCATCCAGAGTTTCGAGTCCCGAATATCGATTCAAACACGATGCGCATTCATCGCATGGCAAGATCAAGAAAATAATTGAAAATACATATCCGAACAAACTGCTCGACATTGGTTGTGCTGCTGGAGAATTATCGGAATTCGCATCTCAGTTAGGACACGAGGTGGTTGCAATCGATTTAAATCAAACTATGAAAAACTTAGGTAGAGTCATTTTTATCCAGCACGACCTAGACAATGGTTTGCCCTCAACACTTGCTGAAAAATTTGATCTTGTAATCTGCGCCGATGTGCTTGAACATCTGCGAACACCCGACAAGCTTCTTTACGAATTACAGGACCGACTAACAGCTTCAGGAAGAATCATCGCCAGTATCCCAAATTTTGGAAATTGGTATCCAAGAACTCGAGTGCTCCTTGGAAAGTTTGACTACGACGCACGCGGAATTCTCGATCAATCCCACCTTAGATTCTTCACTAAGAAGAGTTTCATCCGAATTGCCAATATTGCTGGTTACGACGTCACGAAAATTTGGACCACAGGAACACCATTCGAAGTAATGCTTCGCGGCACTCCGACGAGACGGGTTAGTTGGAAAACATTGCTTTCTGTCCTCGCAAAAATTGATCGTGGACTGTGTCGTCTAAGAGCAAACCTATTTGCATACCAATTTATTTTTGAACTAACTCCTAAAACTTCTCGGCGACGAACCGAGTCGAAGAATTAGCTTATTTTCGTTAATCATCATCGTGAACCCTAGGCTGTAGCGAGATATGAAACCGATTCAAATCGCGCCGTCGGTATTGCCGGTTGATTTTTCGCGACTCGGTGAAGCGATCTGCGAACTCGACGAAGCGGGCGTCGACCTCATTCAATGGGACGTAATGGATGGCCAATTCGTGCCCAACCTAACGTTCGGCCCCGACATCATCGCCTCTACTCGCTCGCTGACGAAACTC
>RFXN01000182.1 GCA_009921625.1 Candidatus Fonsibacter lacus
GCGAACCCTGTTCAAAAGCCAGCAAATCAACGTCAAGAATGTCGTCGCTCACCCCCATTACGCTATTGCCCCACACGCCGATTAATTTCTTTTACTCGGCGGATCTTTAAAATGTCCGCACCGCCGCAAACTGTCTACTCGCGCAACAAATCTTGATTTTCGCGCAAAAATTGCGCCCCAATCCTTCCCCCGCCGTTCCATTCAGGCTTGTTCGAGTATTTAACTATTAGATCCTGATATCGACGCTGAAGCTCCTCGTCTTCAGCAGTTGATTCCCACGTCCCATCAACCCTTGCATTCATTTCATCACACACAGCCTTAATTTCCTCAACTGTATTCTTCACCAATTTAACTCCAAGACCTTCCATCCGTGTTTCAACTGAATAGTGATTCATTTGCAACATCTCTTTAAAAGTTGCAAGTCTTCCTTTATCTGACAAAAAAACTCTTTGCAAAATAAATAGATCGCCCCTAATTTGGTTGCGACGAATTAAATAAGAGTCCCCATGTACATTTGGCAAGTTCCATAACCAACGAAGTGATACAATGCCAGTATTACCCACAAATGCAAATCTACAATATTTCATCAAATACACATCTAAGAAATCTGATCGGAAGCGACCTGCGTAGTCGATAAAATTCTTGTTTGTTTTGGATTCACTTAGAGGAGAAATATCCTTTCCCATGCGTAGAATCTTCAAATCATTTGAAGCGAAGATATTCGCAACCGAAAGATAAATCGACTCATCAGGATTTCGGATATTATTGGGTCGTAATCTTTCTCCTGCCGAGAGCAAAGCTTCATAATACGACGCAGTTCTTACGGTGTAACATAAAAATTCATTTTTCTTAAGATCATTCTCAGTGAGAAACTTTTGCCCCTCATTCTCTTCTTGTTCCGTTAGAGAAACACTGGGTTCTTCCAAAACCCACATTGGATCACTTTGATCCTCAACAAGCACCTTTCGAAACAGACCTTTTTGAGAAGCCCACCAGATCGTTCGACGCTTTAACCTTGCCTCTTCACCGTAAATTTTAACCACTCTGTTATACATTTTTCTTATTTGAGTATTTTGATCTGCCGACAAATTAATTACAATCGTTCGCTCCATTGAATTCGACATGGCAAGGCGCCTTCGTAATTCAGGCTCTAATTGCGAAATAAATTGAGATACGGTGCTTGACAATCTTCCCACTATCAAGACTTCTTTGTGACGGAGTTTGAGCCAGATCCAGGTGACGAGAATGGCGGGCGATAAAACGATGAATTCGGCGACGTGGCGCAGTATCCAACGACCGAGCGGTTGTTGTACGCCGGCAAACTTTTTGCGCACGAACTTTGGAATCACGCAGAAAGACTAGTTGAAACCACATTGACGAATCTGTGAGAACCTTGCAAGTGATAAAATCTCAATACGCAGAAATGCGGGTGTAGCTCAATGGCTAGAGTCCGAGTTTTCCAAACTCGTTATGCGGGTTCGATCCCCGTCACCCGCTCCAAGAGAATCAGATGAACGCAGCTAAGCACTGCCAAGCCACGGCATACAGAGCACGTTATTTCAGCGAATAAATAACCACGGTCTCGTTACG
>RFXN01000183.1 GCA_009921625.1 Candidatus Fonsibacter lacus
ATCACACTCTTTATCTGCACTTGGAGTGAGTAGCTGCCAACCACCGCGGTAGCGAGACATCCAATAATGTTCACTCTCACCATGGGGATACTCAATGGGCAACTCCTCGATATCGTCGAACTCATACCAAGCTAAAACGTTGTCATTCTTTTCAAGTGTCTTACCGATATGGGTAATGGTTGCGCCGCGAGTGAGATCAATGCTGATTGCGATGGCAGGTGTACTGAGGTCAACAATTTCGTTCATTTTAGAATGGTACTAATTTCCGCGCCTCCAGGCTAGCCTGCACTCTTCAGGATAGATTTAGAGGTATGCCACACCCCTTCTGGATTCCTTCGTAATTATGAGTAATCAAGAGCGCTCTAAGGAAACTGATGAATGGAGCAAAGTTAAGGAAGAAATTTTTCGGCGGATAGCGGATGAAAAGAATTTTGTTCGTGCCGTTTTTTCGGGTCGAAGAAGAAATTTTCATCCATCTGTTGATCGAATCGATATTAAACCCGTATTGCTCAAAGAAAAACTTTTTCTAAGTGTGATTTCTTTATCGGGTACAACTAGCGCCACACAAAATATCGCACTCTCAGAATTTAAGAAAGTGCAGTTGGTTGAAGAGGGATTCGCCAATTTTCTTGTTGAAACGAGATCTGAAAGCTTGCAGGTTCGGATTGGCAAACGTGGACAGATATTTAGCAAGGTATCTAGAGCAGAATTAGAGCCTGACTATCAGCACGATAAAAAGAAGCGGCGCATCCTCAACGAAGATGATCCATTCCTTATGGCAGTGGGTATCTCTGATTCAAATGGCAAAGTCAAACCATCCATGCGCGATAAATATTTGCAGGTTGATGAATTCCTCAAAGTGCTAGAACGTAGCGCTGAAAAATTAATGGATTCTAAGAAGGCTATTCGTTTAGTTGACCTTGGCTGCGGACATGCTTATTTAACTTTTGCCGCCTATAGATATTTCCAACTTAACGGGAAAGCTGTGGATTTTGTAGGCGTGGACATCAGAGAGAGTTCACGAGTCAGAAATCAGAAAATTTCTGAGGAGCTGGGGATCTCGGCCAACGTATCTTTCATGGCAAGCGAAATTAAAGAGTTCGATGGCGAGAAGTTCGACGTGGCAATTGCGCTACATGCTTGCGATACCGCAACAGATGACGCGTTGGCCTGGGCAATCAATAATGAAGTTGAATTAGTTTTGGCGGCACCTTGTTGTCATCATGACTTACATACTCAAGTAAAAGAATTCCCTAAAGATGTCGCCATTGTTTCTCATGATGGGATTCTCGCTACTAGACAACTAGATTTATTAACTGACGAGATACGTGCGCAAATACTCCGATTGATGGGATACAAGACAGATGTTTTTGAATTCATCTCAGGTGATCACACAGCGAGAAATTTGATGATCCGAGGTGTTCGGAGTGTACGATCGAGTAGCGCGGAAGAGTTGAGTGAGTATCGCCACATCTGCCAGTCCTGGGGGGTTAAACCCGCGTTGGAAGCTCGACTTAAATTGGGCAGCCTTTAGGTCAGCGACTAGAGTTGGGCTGTGTCGGTAGCCACAAAATCTCGCGCATTGATTGC
>RFXN01000184.1 GCA_009921625.1 Candidatus Fonsibacter lacus
TACCTGTTCGGCAATTGTCTCAATAGATTCCGTGGCGTCAATGACGAGATACCGCTCTGGGGAGAATGCGGCTAGCTCCAAGAAGGTGGTCCGAACCCTCTCGTGGAAGGCAAGTGGCTCACTCTCTAGTCGATCGCGGTCTGCGAAACGTTTGAAAGCGATCTCGGCTGGAACATCGAGTAAAACCGTAAGGGATGGGGTCAGGTTATCCGTTGCCCATCGCGATATTCGCGCAATCTCTTGAGGTGCGAGAACTCGACCACCGCCTTGGTATGCGATAGATGAATCCATATACCTATCGGTAATCACTATCGCACCTTCACGTAACGCCGGCTTCACCACGCTTTCAACATGATGCGCTCGATCTGCGGCGTAAAGCAGCGCTTCACTTCGCGGCGCGATTGTCCCAGTTTCATTACTCAATAAAATCTCTCTAAGTTTTTTTCCTAGCTCTGTTCCACCAGGCTCACGCGTCACCACAACTTGCTCACCTATTTTTTCAAGAGCTTCACGTAATTTCGCAACCTGCGTTGACTTGCCTGCTCCCTCGCCACCTTCGAAGGCGATAAATAATCCAGTTGCCGAGAAGGTACTGCGTACCCCCAGTTCACCACGAAGCGCCGCAGAAATATCGCTGAAGATAGAGATGCCTTTACGGTCATCCATATGTCGAAATGAAATAACTCCAACAATTGTTGCAATCACTCCGGCAATCAGAAGCGTCACAGATGCGCCATTATATTCCAATACGCTCTGTCGAAAACGATATGTATGTTCGCCGATTGCTGCTGCAATTATCGGTGCGACTGCCAAAACAAGAACTAAAGTGATACGTATTAGAGATTGCACAAATGCAAAAGTTCGTCCTCGTTTGGAATCTTCAACTTCTAATCCCAACATCGTGAAGCCAGAAACCCAACCAATTCCCGCAAAGAAACCTAAAATTGTGACGATAAAAATCGCTAGCACCAGGTTGGAAATTAAAGCCAAGATAGCGAGCATGATTCCCGACATAGACAAAGAGGCGCCAAAGAGCCTCTTGCGCGAGAACTGCGCAAAAATTTTCGGACCAAATGCAATGCCAAGAGCTAAGCCAGTAAATACCGCGCCAAATAAAATTCCATAAGCAGCATCTCCACCGCCAAGATCACCAACAAAAGTCCGAGCGAGACCAATTACCGCTCCCGCAGCAACAAATGCGCCAAGCATTCCGAGAACAAGGCCTCGAATATTCTTTGATTTACCAACAAATTTCCAGCCATCCAAAAGCGATCGAAGAATACCGATTTGGGCTTCACTCTTCTCTGCTGAGCCCCGAGGTAATTGCAATTTCGCAATTACTAGAGCGCTATAAAGAAAACTAACCGCATTTATGTATAAGGCCATATCAACGGGGTTGCTCTTAAAGAATGGAATCCCCGTTGCAAGAGCCGAGTTAAATACTGCAAGGAAGGTAAAGAGTAGAGCGGCAATCGGAGCTGTGCCGTAACCAGCAAGAAGGCTTACTTGATTTGCGCTCTCGAGGTGTTGGCGCGGTACCAGATTGGGAACTGATGCCTCTTT
>RFXN01000185.1 GCA_009921625.1 Candidatus Fonsibacter lacus
TCGGGTAAATGGTTCAGTGAAATCGAGTAGCCCCATGTCATGGAGCGCTTTGGTGAAGAATCGGCTATAGAGCAAGTGCAAAATTGCATGTGTTACGCCGCCAACATACTGATCAACTGGCAACCAGGTCTTTACATCTTCAGCGTTAAATGCGCGTTCACTCTCATTTGGGCTTGCGTAGCGAAGGAAATACCAGGAGGAATCAACGAAGGTATCCATGGTGTCGGCATCGCGCTGCGCTGCACCATTACATCGCGGACACGAGACATTGATCCAATCATTTGCCGCACCAAGTGGTGATTTGCCTTTCGGCGATAGGTCCAAAGTCCCCGCAGCCGGGAGCTTGACCGGTAAATCGCTTTCAGGAACGGGAACTTCGCCACATTTTTCACAATGAATAATAGGAATGGGTGTGCCCCAATAACGTTGGCGAGAAATGAGCCAATCACGGAGTCGGTAATTGCGCGCCGCCTTCCCAAGACCATCACGTTCTAATTGCGTAATGATCTGCGAAATAGCGCTCTCTTTAGAAAGGCCGTTGAGGGAACCAGAGTTGATAAGAGCGCCATCACCACTTGTCGCAATCCCTGTTACGGCTGGATCCTCTTCACCGGTTTCGACAACTACTCGGATTGGCAGCTTCATCGCGCGAGCAAAATCCAAATCGCGTTGATCATGTGCCGGAACAGCCATGATTGCACCTGTTCCATAGTCAGATAACACGTAATCACTTGCCCAGATTGGCAACTTTTCACCGTTCACGGGATTGATTGCGTAGCGCTCTAAGAACACACCAGTCTTAGGGCGATCTGTCGCCAATCGATCGATATCACTTGACGCTTTGACGCTCTCAAGATATTCAGTAAAGGCGTTAGCAACCGCAGGTGAACTTTCGGAGGCAATTTCTTGTGCGAGAGGTGAATCGGCAGCAATGACAAAGAAAGTTGCCCCATAAAGGGTGTCTGGTCTCGTGGTGTAAATCGTTACCGGTTCAACGCGCCCTTCAATGACGAATTGCACATTTGCGCCGCTGGATCGACCAATCCAATTCCGTTGCATAGTAAGAACTTTTTCGGGCCATTTACCTTCCAGTTGTTCCATATCGTCAAGAAGGCGATCGGCATAGTCGGTGATTTTGAAATACCACTGATTTAATTTTTTCTTTGTTACCTGGGTATCGCAGCGTTCACAGAGGCCGGCAACAACTTGCTCATTAGCTAATACAGTTTGGCAACTTGGACACCAA
This sequence comes from Candidatus Fonsibacter lacus, assembly GCA_009921625.1. Classification (GTDB taxonomy): domain Bacteria; phylum Actinomycetota; class Actinomycetes; order Nanopelagicales; family Nanopelagicaceae; genus IMCC26077. The sequence goes on from RFXN01000185.1 coordinate 1,247, forward strand.
TTAACCGCCGAATCTTTCCGATAGGCCAATCCTTTTTCATACAGTTTAAGAAATATCCATTGATTCCATTTGTAATATTCAGGGTCGCAGGTATTAAACGTTCGATCCCAATCAAACGAGCAGGCATATCGACGCATCGATGCCTTCTGTACCGCAATGTTTTCGTATGTCCAGACGGCTGGATCAATATTTCTTTTAATAGCGGCGTTCTCGGCTGGTAATCCAAATGCATCCCATCCAATTGGATGCATCACATTAAATCCGCGTTGCACCCAGTATCGAGCGATTACATCACCTAGCGCATAAGCCTCTGCA
>RFXN01000186.1 GCA_009921625.1 Candidatus Fonsibacter lacus
GGCGCACCCTGTGGTTCCCAGAAGAAGACTCCTTCAAGCTTGGAGCCCCACATCTCTTGGGTCTTCGAGAAGACGCCAGGGATAACCCACATTTGATCCATTACATATTGGTTAAGTGCAGCCCACTCTTCGCCCTGCTTCTTACGATCAGATTGCGAGAGGTTTGCCTCAGCGCGTGACTTGAACTCTGCATATGCAGGATCCTTACCAACGCGTGAGAGTGGGAAGCCTGCGCCCTCAAGGAAGAGCTCAGGGATAACAGTGGAGGCATTTGCCCAGTCTGGAGCCCAACCAGCGCGAGAGAGATCTCCCTGCTTTGTTGGATCAAGAACCACTGCGTAGTACTGACCTGGCTCGATGAAGTTGAACTTCAAGTTGATTCCTGCGTTCTTCTTCACTGAGTCAATCCAGATAGTCGCTGCCTTCTTATTGGTATCGGTATCGCCGACATCAAAGGTAAGTCCAGCGCCAGTTGCCTTTGCATAGACATCTGGGCAGGCAGTCTTTGCCTCTGCCATCAGAGCTTGCGCCTTCTCAGCGTTGCCCTCTGGCTTGAAGTCTTCTAGACCGGTGACCTTCTTGTAATCAAGGCCCATCAATGGCTTGATCACGCCATCAGCTGGATCGCCACCGAATGCAGCGCCACCGCCGAGTTGCTGCAAAGCAGCAAAGTCACGTGCGAAGTAGATCGCCTTACGAATCTGTACGCATGACACCTTCTCCACATTAACTGCGGTGTAGGTGACGTATGGATCGTAAACGTTAAGTGCACGGCTCTTCCACTCATCCTTAGGAGTTCCATCTTCATTGAAGATAGTCGCCAAGTTAGTTGGAAGGATGCCATCAAGTGACATCGCAGCTGGCTCAGAGTCGTTAAGAATTAGTTGATCGCGAACTTCTTCAGCAACACCGAAGCGGACAACAATCTTGTCTGGGTAGGCGTTACGGATTGGATCGGAATCTTTGCTCCAGTTCTCATTACGAACGAGGACCATCTCATCTTTTGGCTTGTACTTTTCAATTTTGTATGGGCCAGATGAAACAGGTGCGAGATCGTATTGATCGCCAGTGTCTTTTGCCTTAGGGACTGGGCTAAAAGCTAGATAGGTGACGGTGTAGTTGAAGTCACCAACAGCGCGGGAGAGATTGAAGGTTATGGTCTTGTTATCTTCAGAGCAGGTAACTGCCTTGTCATATGCAGCAGTGTCATTGCCATCGGTCTTGTATGGGCCCTTGTAAACAGAGGAGCCATCAGCAGCCTTTGGAATGTCGAGCATGCTGATTGCATATGCAGGACCATCGGTAATGACATCTGTTGCGAAGGTACGGGAGACGCCGTACTTAATATCTGCACAGGTGATGTCAGAACCATCTTCAAACTTCACGCCATCGCGAAGGGTGAATTCCCAAGTCTTATTGCCATTTGATGCACGGCCAGTGTCGGTTGCGAGATCTGGAACGACCTCAGAACCAGCTGCGCCCTCGGCACGTGCATACGCAGTGAGCGTACGGTGCATGAAGGAACCGAACCAAGCAATATGTTGACCGGTGTAGTTACGG
>RFXN01000187.1 GCA_009921625.1 Candidatus Fonsibacter lacus
TTCAACTCCAGCAGTTAGTGGATAGCAGCCAAGAGTTCTAAATCGAATCTTCTTCATCTCTGGCTTTTCGTTGTTAATTAATGGGAAGCGATCATCATCAACCATAATTAACTGCTCGCCTCTCTTAACTACAGGGCGCTCTTTAGCGAAATAGAGTGGATTTACCGGGATATTGTGAAGTTGGATGTAGCTCCAGATATCAAGTTCGGTCCAATCTGAAATTGGAAATACTCGCATGCTTTGATCTGGCCTGATTCTTGGGTTATAGGTTCTCCAGAGCTCTGGTCGTTGCGCTCTTGGATCCCAGCGATGACCTGATTCTCTAACGCTAAATAATCTCTCTTTTGCTCTACTTTTCTCTTCATCGCGGCGTGAGCCACCAATAGCAGCATCAAATCCATAGGAATCTAAAGCTTGACGTAGCGCAACAGTCTTCATCACCCTGGTGTATTCAGATGCGGTAGTTGAAAAAGGAGTTACTCCATCTCTAACTCCATCTTGGTTGGTGTGAGTAATTAACTTAATCTGATACTTATCAGCCATCTGATTTCTAAATTCAATCATCTCGCGGAATTTCCAAGTGGTATCGATATGGAGCATAGGGAAGGGAACCTGAGCAGGAAAGAATGCTTTTCTAATTAAATGAAGAACTACCGACGAGTCTTTGCCAATTGAGTATAAAAAGACAGGATTTCTAAAACTAGCTGCAGTCTCTCTTATTATTTCAATCGACTCATTTTCTAAAGATTCGAGAATCTCAGGAGAGCTGCGCATTAGGAAATCCTATTGTCCACAGCTCTATAAATCCTTGATTGGGAAAGTGAGAGTAAATTTGGCGCCCCTGCCTAATTCAGATTCAACTTTAACTTGGCCACCATGAGCTTTCATCACTGCATCAACGATTGATAAGCCAAGTCCAGTTCCCTCAGTCCCACTCCGCTTGCGAGAGAGATCTGCCCTATAAAAACGTTCAAATATTCTTTCCTGGGATTCAACTGAAATTCCAGGCCCGTTATCTGAAACAGAGAAATAGGTTGCTAAATCATTTTGACCGGCGCTCACAATTATTTTGCTTCCATCGGGAGTGTGAATCTGGGCATTTGCGAGCAAATTAGCTATTACTTGATGGATTCGGATGGAATCCCCCAGCAGAAATAGATCTTCACTCTCAAGCTCGATAGAGATTTCATGGGTAGACCTTGCTGCCTTCGCCGACTCCACAGCCTCCTTAATCAGCTTGCCGATATCAACCGGTTCCATCAGCATCTCCGGTGATTGATCTAGGCGAGCAAGAAGTAATAAATCTTCAACTAGAGATGACATACGCACCGATTCATCTTCAATTCGCCGGATTAGCTCACTTGTGTTTTCCTCACCCTTAATTGCTCCCTGGCGGTGAAGTTCAGAGAAACCTCTAATAGCAGTTAGCGGTGTGCGCAATTCATGTGAAGCATCAGCAACAAAGCGTCGCAATTTATCTTCACTTACAACCTTCACGGCAAATGCTTCTTCAATTCGAGCAAGCATCTGA
>RFXN01000188.1 GCA_009921625.1 Candidatus Fonsibacter lacus
CCAAGATCTAGAACTCTTCGCAGAACTTGTGAAGAACTTGGTGCTCCTCGTTATCAAGTTGCTAAAGCGCTAGAAGATGCAGCGTTAGCAGAATTACGCGAGAGAAGACCAGATAGAGTTTTGGAGACTAATGTTGAATTCTGGGCAGCTGTACTTCTTGATTTTGCTGAAGTTCCAGGTCATATGTTTACACCAATGTTTACTTCAGCAAGAACTGCTGGATGGTCGGCGCATATCTTGGAGCAGAAGAGAACTGGTCGCTTAATTAGGCCATCTGCTAGATATGTCGGCAAGGCCCCAAGAAGACCTGAAGATGTTAAGGGCTGGGACGAAAGCGTCTCTGGACTTCATCTCTAGTCTGAAAACTAGCGTGTAAAGGCAAACGCTTTATAACAAGTAAGTAACTCTTGAAGTTGGCTCGCAAATCGAGCCCTTCTGCCTTGACGACCTTGCTGCTTAGGGCTGGAATTGCCCTCTCTGCAGCCCCTCGCTGTAGATACTTCCATGGAGGAAAAAATAAATGAAGAAGAAATTCTTTAGAGGGTTCGCAGTTCTAGCAACACTTGCTCTTGCAGCAGGACTTGCTATGACACCTGCACACGCCAACAAGAATATTGTGGTCTGGGCAGATGAATCACGCGGACCAAATCTTACAAAGACACTAGCAACAAAAGGTGACTGGGTTCCGGGGTATACCGTAACTATTAAGTCATTTGCTAACTTCGATGCGCTAAAGGATGCGATCGATAAGGCAACAGCAACTACTGGTCCAGATATCGTAGTTGGTGCTAATGACTGGGTTCCAACACTTGCTAAGAATGGAAAGCTAGCTCCACTAACTCTGACCGCTTCACAGCGCGCAAGATTCTCAGCATCCCAGTTCTATGATCTTTCTTATAAGAAGAAGTTGTATGGAATTCCAGTTGACGTAAACAACGTGGCAATGATTTACAACACCAAGCTTGTAACATCGGCGCCAAAGTCATTTGGTGAGATGGTTGATTACTACAAGGCCAATAAGACTTCCAAGAGCCTTAAGGCTGGTCTCTGTGTAGCCGGTGGCGGTATGTCATGGGGCGCACACTCAGTATTTTCAGCACTTGGAGCTGATGCTTATTACTTCAATTCAAATGGAACTATAAATAAGTCCAAGTCATTTAATCCAAATGAGTTTGGTGGCAATGTTAAGAAGTTCCTAATGGATGGCAAGAAGAGCAATGGCTTCTTCCCAGCAACTGATACCGGCTGCAAGGACAACTTCCTAGCTGGAAGCGTTCCGTTTGCAATCATTGGAAACTGGGAATGGAACGATTACAAGGCAAAGGGATTCACTATGAATCTAATGCCAGTTCCTGGTGCATCTTCAGGTAAGAGTGGAAATGCATTCGGATCAGTATCAGGCGCGCTTCTAACAACATTTGCAGCAACAAATGGTGTGGAGGCGGCTGCAAAGTCTCTCCTTGTTGATTTCTTTGGATCAACTGCTGGTCAAGTTGCTTATCAGTTAAATGAAAAGCGTCCGCCAGCTGA
>RFXN01000189.1 GCA_009921625.1 Candidatus Fonsibacter lacus
GACGGGGCGTAGCGTAGTGGCTAGCGCGCCTGGTTTGGGACCAGGAGACCGGAGGTTCGAATCCTCTCGCCCCGACCAGCAGTGTGACGATGCAAAGCTGTTACCCGAACCAACGAGGAGCCCTTTAGTGAAGAGCGCTGTCGAGAATTTAAGTCCCACTCGAGTTCGTCTCACCATCGATGCACCATTCTCTGACCTTGAGCCGCATTTCGCAAAGGCCTACAAAGAGATTGCTAGCAAAGTTTCTATCCCAGGTTTTCGTAAAGGCAAAATCCCAGCCGCGTTAATTGATCAGCGCGTTGGTCGCGCAGCCGTCCTCGATGAAGCGATTAACATCGCGCTTCCGCAACTATATGTTTCCGCCGCACAAGAACATGACGTTCGCGTTCTTGGCCGACCAGAGGTGGATATCAAAGAACTCGTGGATAACGAGAAACTTTCATTTACAGTCAATGAAGCAGAAATCGACGAGCAGGTTGAGTCACTTCGTATTCGTTTTGGCACGCTAACCACTGTCGAGAAGAAAGCCGAGAATGGTGACTTCGTCTCACTAAACCTCGAAGCACGAGTCAACGGCGAAGTTGTCGAAGGCGGCACCGCAAATAACATTTCATACGAAGTAGGAAGCGACAAGATGCTTCCTGGACTTGATGAAGCGCTTCATGGAATGTCAGCAAATGAGACCAAGGTTTTCCAAACTGAGTTATTCGGTGGCGAGCCAGGATCAGGCGGCGAAATTGGTGATGTCAGCGTCACACTCAATGCAGTGAAGAAGCGCGAACTGCCACCACTCGATGATTCCTTCGCTGCACTCGCAAGTGAATTCGAAACGCTTGCGGAACTTCGGGCAGATTTCAAAACTCGCCTTGAGCGCGTGAAGTCCCTCGAGCAAGGGGCGCAAGCTCGCGATCTTCTAGTCGAACAACTTCTTGAGAAGGTCGAGATTCCCATTCCTGAGAGCTACGTCTTGGCAGAAATAGAAGAGCACCTCAAAGGTGAAGGGCGCGAAGCAGATGACACTCATCGCGCAGAAGTTGATTCAGACCTTCGCAAATCGCTCAAGAATAATTTCCTTCTCGATGCCATCGTCGATCAAGAAAAGGTTGAAGTCACTGAAGAGGAATTGAGCGAATTCATCGTTCGCACTTCTATGCGCTACGGAATGCCTCCCGAGCAATTTGCCAACGAAGTGGCCAAAGCAGGTCAACTCTCTTCACTGGTAGCTGACGTTGCACGGAGCAAGGCGCTCGCTGTCGTTCTTGGACGAGCCAAGATTGTCGACAAGAAGGGTAAGAGCGTTGATATCGAGGCGCTCCGTCCACAACTTAAGCAGTAAATCCGCCCTCCAAATGCATTGAATATGCCCTGAGCGAACAAGGGCCACTTTCCGGAAGTAAAACCCGCCTCTCGTTGTTAGGGTAAATACATAACTAACGAGAAAGCAGGCGAACCGTGGGACTAATTACCCCAGATAGCCCAGTAGCGCGAGGAGCGCGCTCGGGTGGTCAACTCGATGACGAGGTGTATCAC
>RFXN01000190.1 GCA_009921625.1 Candidatus Fonsibacter lacus
GCCGGTCGGGGCACGCCTGTACTGCGGGGCGAAGGTCGGCGACTGGTTCGAGCTTCGCGGGGAGATGCTGCACCTGCCGCCCGGACAGGGGTTCTCCATCTATTCCCTGGCGTCGGTCCTTCCCCTCCTGGCCGCCAAGCAACGCGCGACGCACCCGAACGACTGGATGTCCACCGACGCCGAGGTTGCCTGTCCGGATCCGAACTGTCCGTCACGATTGCGCATCACACGGATTGGCACGCGCCGGTTCAGTCACGCCGAAACCACTGCCGTCCCGCTTGAGGCAAGCGAGTAGCGCTTACTCTTCAGGCGGAGCCGGATCTTGAATGTCGTCATCGTCGGCCGGGATCTGACGTCCGTGGTCGGTTTCGTTCATCCATCGCAGGAAAGAAAAATTGGCCGACCTGAAGTCTGAAAACAGCGCAAGGAAAATTTCCTCTGAGAGGCCGGAAGTCACAGGATAATGAGCTTCGGTACGCGTCTGCAGGACAGTGTCCAGAGCTCGCATGACAACCTTGGGGTTGCGAAACCGTGAAAGATATTGCTGAAGTGCCTCGAGCAACTGATTTCGCTGATCGTGCTCGTAAAAGTGGGTGTTCGATCCGAAAATATCGAGAATCTTGGCACCATCGGCATACGTCACCAATGACAGCAAATAGTCAATTTCGGTCTTTGCGCGCCGATCGTAATTGTAGCGAACCAGAAATTCATCGACTCGAACTCCGTCATCTTCCGAAATGGAACGCTGGAAGAAAGAGAATTTCGACTGATCGAGTGCAGTCCGGATCACTGTTGCAACGTCAGTGCTAACGCCCACTGTCGCCTCCTTCAGTTGTTGCGGCCGACAAATCCACATCAAGCGAGGTATCCATGTTGATCCGGCGGCCCTGCTCGCGGATGCGGATCAACGGCCACCGGTAGCTGTCGTGATACTCGTTGATCACTTCAAGCAGGGAAGGGCGATCAGTGCTCCTGAACTTCTTGTCACTCCATCCCCTTACGCTCAAGAAGGCATCTTCTCCCTCATGAACCACAATCGAGTATTCCAATTCACAATCTGCATCTTCACTATAAGAAAATGAAAGCAAGCATCTGTTGTCACTTGACTGCTGTGAGCGGAACTCGTGTTTGACAAGCCACGCATCAAGCAGCGATCGCGAGAGAGGGACCACCTCGTTTTCGTCCATGTTCACGCCTCTTCGACGAACCAACGAACTTTTGTGACAGGTCACAAAGCGTGAACACCTGTCACAAACGTGTGCAATACACTACACCCAGCGCGAGTATAGACCGCCAAATTTAGCGCGTCAAATTTTAATTCTTTAATAGTGATAATGTACTAACAGATTTGGATGCAAAAGGAGATATTCGGTGATCGACCGTTTCGACCTCGCGCCCGGCTACTCCATCTCGCGCCTTCTCAAGGGAGGGTGGCACCTCGCCGGCGGTCACGGGACCATCGACCCGGCGCAGGCCGTTGCCGACATGGCGACCTTCGTGGAAGCCGGTATCACCACCTTCGACTGTGCC
>RFXN01000020.1 GCA_009921625.1 Candidatus Fonsibacter lacus
CGCAGCAACGTATCCGACAACAATTCCAAGAAAGATGCTGATTCGACCGATAAAGCCACGTGAGACTGCAGCAATTACACCAATCGCAGCGAGAGTAATGATTCCAACGAGTGGGCCAGCGGCGAGATTATTCTTGGCTGCGCCAGCAAGATTGAAACCAATGAGCATGACAATTGTTCCGGTAACAATTGGTGGCAACATCCACTCAATCCACTTAATTCCGATAGCGCGAACAACCAAGCCCACGAGCGCGAGAATTACGCCAGTGATGAGAACGCCACCAAGTGCGGTAGCTGGTCCACCTTTTGCTGTTGCCGCTGCAATCGGCGCTAAGAATGCAAAGGAAGAGCCGAGATAGGAAGGAACTCGGTTGCGGGTGATAAGTAGGAAGAGCATGGTGCCAACGCCCGAGAAGAAGAGGGTGGTTGTTGGAGGCATTTTGGTGATGATCGGAACGAGGAATGTGGCGCCAAACATTGCGGCGATGTGCTGGAGTCCGATGCCACCAGGGTAAGGGCCAAGACCTGCATAAATAGGGAGAAATGGCCCGGCGCGCCGAGAATTCTCAGAACTTGCCGAGTATCAGGGCCTCCATTTAGATATAACTTCCCGATGTATCGAATTGATGTATCGTCATCACCCATCAGAGTAATCGAGAGGTCTTCGACCCTCTCAACAAGAAGGAGCGAGTGGCGTATGGCCTCACGGAGTCAAACCTTGGAGTTCACCCTCCTTGGCTTGCTCGCTGGCGGCCCGCTCCATGGGTATGAGCTTCGCAAACGCTCGCTCACTATTTTAGGCGCGTTCCGGGCGCTCTCTTTTGGTTCGCTCTATCCCTTGCTTAAGCGGATGGCAGAGAGTGGCTTGATTGAAGTCATAGAAAGTAATTCCGGTAAATCTCGACGAACTCGAATTGCCTATCAAATAACAAAAACTGGTTTGCAGCGGTTCCAAGCGTTGACCGAAACCATTGATGCCACAGAGGATGAAGCCTTTGGCGTTCACTTTGCATTCTTTGGTCCTACATCGCATATCAATCGGGTTCGAATTCTTGAAGCGCGCAGACGTCGCCTTCGGGAAAAGGCAGATCTACTTCGACATGAATTAGAGCGCTCGCCGATTGGTCTTGACAAATATTTCATTGAGTGGCGCCGTCACTCACTTGATTCAGCCGAGCGAGAGATCGTTTGGTTAGATGAAATGATAAAAGCAGAGAGGAAATCCCAGTGAGCAAGATCCGAGTAGCAATTGTTGGTGTGGGAAACTGTGCCAATTCACTTGTACAAGGTGTGACCTATTACAAAGATGCAGCAGTGGATCAGGAGATTCCTGGTCTTATGCACGCGGTAATTGGTGGATATCACATCCGCGACATCGAATTTGTCGCTGCATATGATGTGGATGCCAAGAAGGTTGGCCTTGATCTTGCTGATGCCATGTGGGCAAGTGAGAACAACACGATCAAGTTCTGCAACGTTGGCAAGACTGGAGTAACAGTTGAGCGTGGGACCACTCTTGATGGGCTTGGTCGTTACTACAAAGAAACGATCAAGGAATCTGATGCGAAGCCAGTGGATATCGTTGCCTCGTTAAAAGAGAAGAAGGTAGATGTCTTAATCTGCTACTTGCCTGTCGGCTCTGAAGATGCAACTCGCTTTTACGCACAGGCGGCAATTGATGCCCACTGTGCATTTGTCAACGCACTTCCCGTCTTTATCGCATCCGACCCAACTTGGGCTAAGAAGTTTGCCGATTCGAAAGTTCCGATTGTTGGCGATGACATCAAGAGTCAGGTAGGTGCAACTATTACACACCGCATCTTGGCAAAACTCTTCCAAGATCGTGGAGTTCATCTTGACCGCACCCTCCAATTAAATGTTGGTGGAAATATGGACTTTAAAAATATGCTCGAGCGCGATCGCTTAGAGTCAAAGAAGATTTCAAAGACCCAGTCGGTGACTTCGCAACTAGATCACGATATGGGCGAGGGAAATGTGCACATTGGCCCTTCAGATTATGTCTCATGGCTTGATGATCGTAAGTGGGCTTACGTTCGTCTCGAGGGTCGCGCCTTTGGCGATGTGCCGCTAAACCTCGAATACAAATTAGAGGTATGGGATTCACCAAACTCAGCAGGTGTAATCATCGATGCGCTCCGGTGCGCAAAGATTGGTCTGGACCGAGGCATTGGTGGACCACTTCTCTCGCCTTCCAGCTACTTTATGAAGTCACCGCCAGAGCAATACTCTGATGAGACCGCTCGAAATCGCACTGAAGAATTTATCGCGGGATCAATCGAGAGATAGCAGAGAGTAAATCTCCATGGGTGAACGAGAAGTTATGGACGTCATTGTCACAAAAGATCAGGGCGTACTCTCTCTTGGCTTGAATAGGCCAACAAAGAAGAATGCGATCACGCGACAGATGTATTCGATTCTGGCAGATGAAATTTCATCGGCTAATTCTGATGATGAAATTGGCGCAGTCTTGATCTACGGTGAAGGTAATGACTTCACCTCAGGCAACGATGTCAATGACTTCGTGGAGCACCCGCCAACTGGGAACGATTCACCAGTCTGGCACTTTCTCACTGCTCTCCGCGATTTCACCAAACCGTTAGTTGCTGCGGTTAGTGGTCGAGCAGTAGGAGTGGGCACCACAATGCTCTTCCATTGTGATTACGTTATCGCTGGCGAAGGGTCAAAATTCTCGATGCCTTTTGTTAATCTCGGTTTGGTACCAGAGGCTGGCTCCACTTACCTACTCCCATTAATTTCTGGACATCATCGAGCAGCTGAACTTTTTATGTTTGGGGAAACCTGTTCAGCGCAACGTGGTTATGAAGTTGGTTTCGTCAATGAAGTGGTCTCCGATGAAGAGCTGGCAATCCGTGCTGGTGAGCGCGCTAAGCAATTGGCAGATCAACCTCGCACCGCGATGAAAGAGACGAAACGTTTACTACGCCAGTCGCATCAAAAGCAGTTGGCGGCTGTCATGGAAGAAGAGGCGAAGTTATTTACTGCAGCGCTGGAAAGTGACGAAGCAAGAGAAGCGTTTATGAATTTCTTGATGAGAAAAAGTAAGTGAGAGGCAATAAATCATGAGTACATTAACCGGCAAGAAGATATTTATCACCGGAGGTTCTCGTGGAATTGGTTTAGCAATCGCTAAGCGAGCCGCGGAAGATGGCGCGATGGTTGCTATCGCGGCAAAGACCACCGATCCACATCCAAAGTTACCCGGAACGATTTTTACTGCAGCAGAGGAGATTGAAGCTGCCGGCGGCAAGGCGCTACCGATTCAATGTGACCTCCGAGATGAAACGCAGATTGCAAGCGCGATCGAGAAGGCAGTGGCGGAGTTTGGTGGCCTGGACATTTTGATTAACAACGCATCGGCAATCAATTTGACGCCCACTCTCCAAACTCCAGCAAAGCGATTTGACCTCATGTTCTCGGTCAATGTGCGAGCAACCTTCCTTACCTCTCAAGCGGCAATACCTGCGCTCATGGAATCGGCAAAAGCGGGTCGTAACCCACATATATTAATGATGTCACCACCGCTATCGATGAAATCAAAGTGGTTTAAGAACCACTTGGCTTACACGATGGCGAAGTATGGAATGAGTATGTGTGTTTTGGGATTGGCAGATGAGTTTAGGCGCGATGGGATTAGCGTGAATGCTCTCTGGCCAAGAACCGCGATTGACACGGCAGCGCTTCAGATGATTCCAGGTATAGATACCGCAGCATGTCGAAAACCTGAGATTCTTGCCGATGCATCACATGTGATTCTCACCGGTGCGCCAAGAACGGGGGAGTTCCTTGTTGATGATGAGGTGCTCGCAAGCGCTGGCATTACCGATCTCGATAAGTATGCGGTTGTGCCAGGGACAACAGATTTCTTACTCGACTTCTTCCTCGACTAATTTAAATCGCAAAGCCTTTGGGAAGCTCTAAGCGATTAGCGCGCAATAAGGCGCTATCGCGAAGGATTTCTTGGGTATTGGAATCAGCAACAAACTTTCCGCTATTAAGGATTAGCGATCGTTCACATATTTCGTAGGCATATGGAAGATCATGTGTCACCATAAGAATTGTTACATTTAACGATAAGAGTATCTCTGACAGCTCTCGCCGAGAAGCTGGATCTAGATTTGATGAAGGCTCATCAAGGATTAATATCTCAGGTTCCATCGCGAGTACGGTTGCAACGGCAACCCTTCTTCGTTGACCGAAGGAGAGGTGATGCGGAGCCCTCTCTTTAAATTCCAGCATATCCACCATTTGTAATGCCTGGATACTTCGTTCCTCAATCGTGGCTTTATCTAAACCCATATTGGTCGGCCCAAAAGCAACATCTTCAAAGACAGTCGGCATAAATAGCTGATCATCTGGATCTTGGAAAACAATTCCCACGCGTTGGCGAATCTCTTTGAGAGTCTCCTTATTTTTGGAATCAACCATTTCTCCGGAAATTTTGACCTCTCCTTCGGTTGCTTCAAGTATTCCGTTGAGGTGCATCACCAAAGTAGTTTTACCTGCACCATTGGGGCCCAAGAGGGCTACACGTTCGCCTCTCTTAATTTTCAGATTGACGCCATTTAGCGCTTGATTTAAAAACTTTACCTAGAACAAAAATGGCTATGGCAGCAACAGGAAAGGCGAACCCCAAACACCAATCTTTGCCCGTAGAGGTTTCACTAGACAGTGAAGATAAGGTGCCTTGATAACCTCGAGAGAGCATCGCCAAGTGAACGCGTTCGCCTCGTTCGTAAGAGCGAATAAATAACGCTCCTAAGGTAGAAGTGAAAACGGGCCAACTCCGCGGGCCTTTTGCCTCGAAGCCTCGTGCTTGTCGAGCTATCTTCATTCGTGTGGTTTGGTCATTGATTACATTTAAATATCGAATCATGAAGGATGCTATCTGCACGAAGAGTGAGGGTGTTTTAATTCGAACAAATCCAGCAAGAATTGAATGTGCAGTCGTTGAGCCTGCAAGAACCATAGAACAGGCAACCCCTATTGTTGCTTTTGTGATCAAATTAAGGCCAGCTATGGCGCCCTCAACGGAGAGTGGCAATGGGCCTATATTGAAAGTTTTCCCACCTGCAGTAAAAGGCATAATCAAGGCAAAAATAAGAAAGGGAAATTCGATAGTGGCTCGTTTAGCGAGGGTCCAATAAGGAAGTCGAGAGAAAAATATTAGAAGAAAAACCAGCGCAGCATAACCCAGAAAGCTCTGCCATTGGCGAATCGGCGTCAAAACAACGACGATCATAAACGAATTTTCTCAAGGTCTGTGGGCTGATTCGAATTTTCGGGACGTGTTCGAGAACGGTTAATTTTTCTTCTTCCCAAGTAATCGAATAATCAAGTACATCAAAAGTCCTGTGACAATCACACCAATAATTCCCGCCAACCCCACAGATAACCTTTCATTGGTTATGCCCTGCACTCCATAATCAGCTAAGGCAGAACTAGCGGTTGCTGATTCTTTGGCGCTGTCAATAAAGCCGATTGTAGATGCGACCTTTTCCAACCCATCTGGCGAAGATGATGCGTAGAATGATAAAACTCCAGCAATGAGAAAAGAAATCGACAAACTAACAAGGTAGAAACGTTTGGTTTTCATTTTTGTACCTCAGCCATTCCATAGACTAAGTCCGGTCTAGTTTTGAGAATTGCAGATATCGTTAAAAAGGTGATTATCCCTTCGCCAATTCCGATCAGAATGTGGGTCCCAAACATTGCTGCAAAAACTGTCGCATTAGAGAAAGTTCCTTCTCCGCCAATTGCATACTCAAGTGAGAAACTCGCTGCCGCGAGCGGAACAGAGATGAAAGCACCCACCGCCGACCCAATCACAACCGATGATTTCTTATTGCCCAAGAACTTTCTCATCAGAAGAAAGATGCCATAACCGGTCCACACTCCAACGATGGACATGTTAAAGACATTTAATCCAATAGCGGTGAGACCACCATCGGCAAAGAGCAGCGCTTGAACTACCAAGACCACGGTGATGGCAAGTGACGCGGCATACGGTCCCACGAGAACTGCGGCAAGGGCGCCACCTAGGAGGTGGCCCGAAGTTCCGGCGGCAACAGGAAAATTAATCATCTGTGCCGCGAAGACGAAAACAGCGACAAGTCCGATGAGAGGCGCTGCTTTTTCAGTGAGTTTCGCTCTAGCCTCTTTGAGAGCGTAACCCACGCCCGAGGTAGCTAGTCATTTGGGCGAAAGTAGAAACCCCCGGCGGTATGAGACGCCAGGGGTTTCTGATCTGGGGGATTTAAATATCGAAGTAGAGCTCAAACTCTGCTGGATGTGGACGAAGTCGAACGTAATCAACCTCTTCTTTACGCTTAAAGGCTATCCAGGTATCGATAAGGTCTTGTGCGAATACGCCACCTTGAGTGAGGAAGGCGTGGTCCCTCTCGAGGTTATCGAGAACTTCGTCAAGAGAGCCAGGTACCTGCGGAATTGCTGCCGCCTCTGCACCCTCGAGTTCATAGAGATCCTTATCAACAGGCTTCGGTGGCTCAATCTTGTTCTTGATTCCATCAAGACCTGCCATGAGCATCGCAGCGAAGGCGAGATATGGATTTGATGATGGATCTGGGCAGCGGAACTCGATGCGCTTTGCCTTCGGATTGGTTCCGGTGATTGGAATACGGATACATGCCGAACGGTTTCGTGACGAGTACACCAAGTTCACTGGCGCTTCATACCCTGGAACTAAACGGCGATAAGAGTTGACCGTTGGGTTGGTGAAGGCAAGAAGTGAAGGAGCGTGCTTGAGTAGACCGCCGATATACCAACGGGCCATATCAGAAAGGTCGCCATAACCTTCGCCCCAGAAGAGTGGCTTGCCATCTTTCCAGAGTGATTGGTGAACGTGCATACCTGATCCATTGTCACCAAAGAGTGGCTTTGGCATAAAGGTTGCAGTCTTACCTGCTTGCCATGCGGTGTTCTTGATGATGTATTTAAATTTCATCAACTCATCGCCAGCGCTGAGAATGTCCGTGAAACGGTAGTTGATCTCCATCTGTCCAGCAGTTCCCACTTCGTGGTGTGCCCGTTCGACCTGTAGCCCCACGTGACCAAGATTCATCACCATCTGATCGCGCAGATCGGCAAATTGATCTGTTGGTGAAACTGGGAAGTATCCGCCCTTGATGCGCGTGCGATAGCCGCGGTTTGGAGTGCCATCTTGGTCATAGTCAATTCCAGTATTCCAAGCGCCTTCATATGAATCGATGTGGTGATACGCCTCATTCATTCCAGTCTTGAAGCGGACGCTGTCGAACACATAGAACTCAGCTTCTGGAGCGAAGAATGCAGTATCCGCAATCCCAGTGGAGCGCATGTACTCAACTGCCTTCGCCACGATGCCACGAGGGTCACGTGAGTAAGGAGAGTTATCAACTGGGTTATGTACAGAGAAGAGAATGACAAGCGTCTTCTCTTTTCTGAATGGGTCAATAAAAGCTGAGCTCGGTACAGGCAGAAGTTTCATATCTGATTCGTGAATTGATTGAAATCCACGAATGGATGAGCCATCAAACATTAAGCCTTCAGTAAAGACTGCATCATCAAAAGATTCTGCAGGCACATTAAAGTGATGCTGAATACCTGGAAGATCAATGAAGCGGACATCAATCAACTTCACATTCTCTTTTTTAATGTAGGCAAGTATTTCGCTTGCGCTCGTAAACATCTCTTCCTCCATTTTCATTCTTATAAGCATTTACTTATAAGGGTTGCTCATACAGGTGGATGAAGAGCCTTTCAGCTACTTTGGTGAACGGCGCTCCAACGAGGGATGAGGCTAGGGCATTGCCATGAAGGGGGAATAACCTCAATGTTTCGGAATTGTTTCCGCCCATCCAGCGAGCCTTTAGGCTTACCTCATGAGTTCCTCAGGTGGCATTGGTTCGGAATCTGACGACGCGCCGGGCCTTCGACTGGCGAGCTTGTGGCGGAAGCTTTTCGCGCTCTGCCTTGATTGGCTTGCCTCCAGCGTGATTGCCAGGCTTCTCGTCTCCGAGCAACAGCGCACTGGCTGGGTAACGTTGGCAATTTTCTTTCTCGAAGTTGCCCTCTTCACAATACTTCTAGGTGGCTCTGCTGGTCAGGTAGTAGCTGGTATTCGGATCGTAGATATCGATACCGGGATGAAAATCGGGGTGTTAGCAGCCCTCATTAGGAGCGCCCTAATTTGCCTTGTCATCCCGCCGATCTTAAGCATCAATGGGCGAGGTCTACACGATCGAGCTGTTCGCTCAGTGGCAATTGTTAACGTTTAGGAATCTTACGCATCGTTGGCATAGGGCCCTTAGGCATCGGCAATTTCATGCCACCTAGAGATTTCTCGCGAGCGCGAGCTTCTCGTAATTGAGATTTCGTTAATTTCTTCGGGAGTTTTTTTAAGTGCTTCTGTAATTTTCGTAAGGGGATACGCCCCTCTTCATCACCGACGAGAATTTCATGAACTGGCACGCCAGAGAGGAATCGCTCCATTTTTCTTCGCTCATCAGACATCATTGCTCGAACGTTGTTACTTCCTTCGCCAGTAATGACAACTCCTGCGCGACCTAAGCTGCGATGAACTAAATCTTGATTTCGAGCAACTTGCACGCCAGCAGTTGTTGTCCACCCTTTGCGAATCGACATCAGCACGCTTGCGCCAGCCCCGACTTGGCCATCAATGGATGAGTACGCCGCTCTCTCAGCGATTCGAGAGAAGCTAAAGAGAGTGATAACTAATGCAAAGGGAATGGTGAGGAGAGATATATACAGTTTTCGGTCGATAACTAGACCGAGGCCGAAGCCAATAACCATTACTACTATAAAAATAGCGAGCAATATGACGGGAAGGAGCGGGCGCGCCTTGCGAGTAACAGAGTAGGCCTGACTTAGCGTCTTAACCCACTCAGGCGACTTTCGAGGAGCCTTCTCGCCCTTTGCTTGTGATTTTTTCTCGCGTGCCATATCGGAAAGGTTACCCTCTCTCGCTTTCAACTTCTGCCAAGGTGGGAGCGCTCCCACCTAGTCGGGCTGGAGCCCACCACTGGCCACGATGCTCATCAGGGTATTCATCCTGAACTCGGCGTAACAACGCTTCGAGCGAATTTTTAATCTGCGCCTCCGCGACATCTACCTGAGTTTCCCGAGTGAAATGAAGCGGCTCGCCAATGTAAATAGAGATTGGCGTTTTTTTACGGCGGAAATTTCGCTTACGCCCCTTGGTCCAAATTCGTTGACTACCCCAGACAATTGTTGGCAGAACGGGCACATTGGCGCCCATAGCTAACCGCGCAGCGCCACTTTTCAATGTTTTGATCTCAAAACTCTTTGAGATAGTTGCTTCAGGAAAGATTCCTACGATTTCCCCAGCCTTAAGCGCCCTGAGTGCAGCGACGAATGAAGCGGAACCAGAATTTCTATCAACGCTGATGTGGTGCATGCCACGCATCAAGGGTCCAGCAATTTTGTTCTCAAAAATTTCTTTCTTTGCCATGTACCGGACATACCTTTTAGCGGGCAACGCTGCCGTACCAGAGAGTGCGAAATCAAGGTAACCGATGTGATTAATAGCCATGATGGCGCCACCGGTTCTCGGAATTCGCTCTTCACCTTTGATAGTAAATTTCAATCCAAGATATCGCCAAAAAATTCGGATGATAACTACGACAAATGGATAAACTCGATCAGCCATGACTGATTTCACTGGTGGTGACTGTTTTTAATTCTTTGGCTTGGGCATAAAGTTTCCCAGCGCGATAACTTGATCGAACTAACGGGCCACTCATCACTCCAGCAAATCCGATCTCTTCGGCCAGTTTCGCAAGCGCGACGAATTCTTCTGGTTTAACCCAACGTTCGACCGGATGGTGCTTTGCCGTCGGGCGAAGGTATTGGGTGATGGTTATCAAATCGCATCCTGCTTGATGCAAGTTGACCAATGCCTCTTCAATTTCTTCCCGAGTTTCACCGAGCCCGAGAATGAGATTGGATTTAGTAATTAGGCCATAAGCTCTTGCCTGGCTAATAACATCGAGTGAACGTTCGTAGGCGAAGGCTGGTCTGATCTGACGAAATATTCGGGGAACAGTTTCTAGATTATGGGCAAAAACTTCAGGTTGTGCTGCAAATACCTGCTCCAATAGCTCAGGGCGGGCATTGAAATCTGGCGCGAGCATTTCTACGCCACATCCCGGCACCATTTCATGAATTTTAATTATCGTTTCGGCATAGAGCCATGCGCCTTCATCATCGAGGTCATCTCGAGCAACCCCAGTGACAGTGGCGTAGCGAAGTTCCATCTTTGCGACCGACTCGGCCACTCGCCTCGGTTCATCTCGATCAAGTGGAAGTGGCTTTCCAGTATCAATATTGCAGAAATCGCACCGCCTGGTGCAGACTGAACCACCTATAAGAAAGGTTGCTTCTCGATCTTCCCAACATTCAAAAATATTTGGACAGGCCGCTTCTTGGCAAACAGTGTGGAGCCCTTCACTTAAAACCAATGAGCGCAAACTTGTGTACTCGGGCCCCATCTTTGCTTTTGTCTTAATCCACTCAGGCTTTCGTTCGATAGGTGTTTGCGCATTTCGCGCTTCAATGCGAAGCAGTCTGCGACCTTCAGGAGCGGGGGAGTTCACGAAATAATCCTTTCACATTCTTTTTCCATCTCTTGAATAACAATGGGGAGTACTTCACTAATACTTATGTCGCGATTCAATTCATGACTCATTGAAGTTGTCACGACATCAGGTATGCCGCACGGGATTATCTGGTCGAAGAAAGAGAGATCTGGATTAACGTTTAAAGCAAAGCCGTGAGTGACAATACCCTTAGCAACTCTGATTCCAATGGCAGCTATCTTTCGTCTACCTAAAGCATCGTCGATCCACACTCCAGAATTGTCACAAATTTGAATCGCATCAATTTCATATCTCTTCAGGGATGCAATTAGTGCGCGCTCGAGTGCTCGAACAAAATCAACAACTTTGGTTGGCTCCTTCAATTTAACGATGGGGTACCCAACAAGCTGACCTGGCCCATGCCAAGTAATTTTTCCGCCGCGGTCAACATCAATAACAGGAATTCCATTCTGTGGCCGCTCTTCCGGCGCAGTTCGCCGCCCCGCGGTGTAGACAGAAGGATGTTCGAGCAATAAGAGGGTAGAAGGGCGATAACCATCGAGGATCTCTTGATGAATTTTTCGTTGCATCTCGAGAGCTGCTTCATATTCCATTAACCCCACGTTTAACATGGTAACTTTTAGCGAGTTGGTGGCGGCTTGAACTGTCACAGGTTCAGCCTAATAGTATGCTCTCCTCTTAGCGAATTTAGCTTAACTCCAGCTGCGAAAGGCCTATAAACGTGTCTAAAAACCCATCGATGAAATCTGCTCAAAAGAACCGCAAGCCATTTGCCCTGGCAATGTTAATTGTCATCGCATGGTTTATGGTCACCGGAATCTTTGGGCCGCTTTTTGGCAAGTTATCTTCAGTTCAAGAGAATAACAATTCATCATTCTTGCCTAAAGGCGCCGAAGCTACTTTAGCGGCAGATCAGATAAAGAGTTTCTCTGATAAAGATTCCTTTAACTTTCCAACATTAGTTTTATTCGAAGGCAAATTCACGTCAGCCACATTTACCGCAGTGAATGAGGAAATGAGTAAAGTTGGGTCGCTCACATTGGCAGGCACTACGGCGAAGATTTCTGATTATCTGGCCCCGGGTGAAGCAATCACAGTATTCCCTTCAAGCGATGGGAAAGCGCTCCTTGCAAATATTCCGCTCGATGGAAATTCCATTGCAAAAGTACTGCCAAATGAGAAGCCGGCCTTGCCCGCCATCATCGAAGCGCTTCGCACAGATATTGCTCCCGTCGCAAAGGCCAACGGATTTACTCCGTATGTAACTGGCCCAGGTGGATTGCTTGGAGATTTATTCGGAGCTTTTGGAACTTTAGATACCTCGTTGCTGTTTACTACGCTTGGTGTCGTTGCGGTCATTCTCATCTTTGTGTATCGCTCACCCATTCTTTGGATTATTCCGTTGCTTTCGGCTTCATTCGCACTTTCTACCGCCGGCGGAATTGTTTATCTGCTTGCCAAAAAAAATATCATCGACGTGGACGGGCAATCTCAAGGAATCCTGTCAGTTCTAGTGGTTGGTGCAGCAACGGATTATGCGCTTTTACTCATTGCTCGCTATCGAGAAGAGCTTCATTTCCATGAGAGTCGATTCGATGCGATGCGCGCTGCATATAAAGGTGTATGGGAAGCCATTCTAGCTTCGGGTTCAACAGTTTCAATTTCGTTACTGATACTTCTCTTTAGTCAACTCTCCAATACCGCTGGCCTTGGTCCGATTGGTGCCATCGGAATTGTCTGCTCCATGATTACGATTTTGACGCTACTTCCCGCGCTACTACTTATCTTCGGGCGCTGGATCTTTTGGCCACGGGTGCCGCACAACGATGGCGATGATCATGTTATGACTGGCACGTGGTCAAAGATTGCACATGGGATCGGACGGAATCCGCGAAAGGCTTGGATCATTACAGGTGTGATACTCCTTGGATTTGCTGGTGCATCGACGACTCTCAAGGCCAACGGAATTGGAACGGTCGACACCTTTACCGGAAATCCTGAATCTGTAGTCGGACAAAAGTTGCTGATTAAACATTTCCCGGGTGGAGAAGGCGATCCCACGCAAATTGTTGTAGCAGTAGATAAATTGTCTGCGGTGACAGCCGCAGTGAAAAATGCGCCGGGCGTTACCAATGTGGCGCCGATGTTGGATGGGATTCCAGTGAGCGGGCAGCCTGCTCCAAAATTAAAGGTGGTAAACGGCCGAGCGATAATAAATGTTACTCTCGATAAGGCTCCGGATAGCGTGGAAGCCGGGAAGGATATTCCCAAAATTCGCGAAATCGCCCATCAAGTTGACGCAACATCACTAGTGGGTGGCACTAGCGCGACCTATTTTGATATTCGCACCGCTAATAAACGCGATAACCTGACGATTATCCCAATTATTCTCCTGGTCATTACGTTAATCCTCGGCCTGCTATTACGAAGTATCTTAAGTGCGGTGGTACTTCTAGCGACTGTGTTACTTAGCTACTTTGCAACTCTGGGAGTTTGCGCCTTGGTTTTCAATCATATATTTGGATTCGCAGGCGGAGATAATTCTTTCCCGCTATTCGCATTTATATTCTTGGTTGCTCTAGGAATTGACTACAACATCTTCTTGATGACACGTGTCCGCGAAGAAAGTGCAAAACTTGGAACACGTGCGGGAGTAGTGAAGGGAGTTACAGTCACTGGCGCAGTTATTACCTCTGCTGGGATCGTCTTGGCAGCAACCTTTACCGTACTTGGATTATTACCGTTGGTGCCACTTGCCGAAATTGGTTTTGCCGTTAGCTTTGGCGTGTTACTGGATACGATCATTGTTCGCTCTATCCTGGTACCAGCGTTGGTTCATGAAATTGGACCAAAAATCTGGTGGCCCTCCAATCTTTCTAAAGAGGGAATTGGTTGAGCACACTTCGCGCCGGTCTTGTTGGTTTCGGTTTAGGTGGTCGAGTTTTTCACGCACCATTATTAGTTGGAGCTGGGTTTGAAGTAGCAGCAATCCTCACCAACTCTCCTGAGCGGATTGCAGCTGCAAAGGAAGATTTCCCTAATGCGCCAATCGCCGGAAATATGGAAGAGCTTCTTGCTGGTGAACTTGATCTAGTGGTGATTTCATCTGCAAACCAAGTACATGCCGAACAAGCGCTCAAGGCTATTGAAGCGGGTATAACTACCGTGATTGATAAACCCGTTGGTCGTGATCTCCCAGAGACTAAGGCGATTCTTGCGGCTGCGGAGAGCGCGGGAGTGAAAGTTTCTGCATTTTTCAATCGACGTTGGGATAGCGATGCGCTCTCTTTAAAGCGAATAATCCGTGAGCGTTCGCTGGGGCCGATTCATCGATTTGAGTCTCGTTTTGAAAGATATAAACCAGAGTTGGCAACTTTTGGTTGGCGTGATCAAAGCGATCGCGAAAGTGGTGGTGGATGGTTGCTAGATATTCAAACCCACCTTGTTGCTGGAGCGTTAGATCTCTTCGGTCCTGCGGAAGTTGCCTTTGCAGCAATGCGAAATATTCGTGGTGCGGCCGATGATGATGTGATCATCGTTTTACATCATTTAATGGGCGTTGATTCTTATCTCACGGCAAGCGCAGTGTCTGGATACACCGGACCTCGGGTGCGTGTTTCTGCTCGCGGGGGATCGGTGGTGATCGATGATCTTGATCCTCAAGAGGAGATGTTAAAACGTGGCGAGATTCCTCTTGGTGGAGCATGGAGTACACCTACCGCCTCGCCGATGAAGTTTTATCGCGGCGATAACAGTTCCTTTGAAGTTCTCCCAGGGGAGAATGGAAATTATGTTGAGTTCTATCTGCAAGTGAAGCGGGCAATCACAGAGAATGGCCCGATGCCAGTGGCTAACAAGGATGCCCTCGAAGTTGCTCGATTAATTGATATTGCTCGAGAGATTTCGTTGCGATGATTTTGGTCGTAGGTGGGGGTTTGACTGGCCTTCGCGCGGCGCTAACCATCCAAGAAAGCGGTCAGCAAGTCCACGTAGTGGAGGCGCAACAATATGCCGGAGGGCGGTTAAGTTCGCAATTAATTGATGGATTTACTATCGATCGCGGTTTCCAAGTTATTAACCCCGGATATTCGGAGTTTCAAAGTTTAGATATTCGCACCTACTTCCATCCAATCTCTGCCGGGGCAGTGGCAAAGATCGGCAATGATTCACTTTTCTTCGGAGACCCTCGTCGCGAAATTCGCTCGCTAATTCACTCGCTCCCACGAATCACTCAAGAACCAAGACCTTTCTTTGGATTACTGCGCGCAGTTTTACTCTCCAAAGTACATAATGGCGAGAGTTCCGATCAATTTCTGCGGCGAATAGGTGTCAATGGAGAAATCTATAGCGCCCTTATCGAACCTTTTCTTCGAGGAGTCTTTCTCGCGCCATTAACTGAAGTTGATGCACGTTTTGCGCAACGAGTTCTTCGCTCACTTTATCGCCGCGTTCCCGGACTGCCAGATGGGGGAGTGCAGGCGCTGGTGCAAGAGCTGCAACATCGAGTGAAGTCTCTACAGACCGGTGAAAAGGTTGAAAAAATTTCACGTAGCGGTCGAGGATTTACGGTAAAAACAACGAATGCGACTTTCTCTGCGCGCAAAGTTATTGTGGCTACTGATTACACCCAGGCTAAGTCCTTCTCACACTCTTTACCAGAAGTGTCATTCGCTCGATCAACTGCCTGGTATTTCACTCTTGAAAAACAACTGCCACAACAGCATCAATTGCGCGTTGCAGCACTTGGTTCTGGACCTGTGGTTACCGCGATTGATATTGCCGCAGTGGTACCCAGTTACTCGCCCGATGGCAGAGGTCTGCTATCTGTCACTACCCTTGAGGAGAGTTCAGAGAGTGAGGTGCGAGCGCACCTTCGAGGCATTTATGGCGAGCAGATCGATGGTGAGCTCCTCACTCGTATGGATATCGAGAATGCGCTCCCGATTATCCCTCCGGGAGGAAA
>RFXN01000191.1 GCA_009921625.1 Candidatus Fonsibacter lacus
AAAACTTGAACCCATAATTTCTCCCTTGTAGATTTTGTTAGGCAAGCCTAACACATATTAGGCTATCCTAACAACCTTGCGGCCCTCTTTGTAATAATTTGTATTCTCGCTAGGTTAAAAAGCACGCATGGGATTTATTCTGCAAATTTGTCTATTCCTAACTACCTCAATCATCGCCGAACTTATCTTAAGATCAAAAGCACGTGAATGGACAATTATTCGAGACTCTAAGAACCGCCCTCAAAGTGCCAGGTTTCGAAGCTTCGAGTTTATAAAAAAAGTCGAGCCACATAAAAATTCTGAATACTTGAGCGAAGACTTTTGGACTGAAATGCAACTTCTCAATAATCAAGGTTCTGCCGAAAAGCGAGTCAATAAATATGGTCAAAGATATGACGTTGCAAAAAACTGCGCTGGAAAATACTTCACCGTAAATAATAATTTAAGAACAACAGTTGATAATCCCCATAATCCGACTGGCACAATTTTTTTAATTGGCAGCTCAACACTCCATAACTTTGAAGTTCCCGACTACCTTACCACAGCTTCTATTTTGCAGAAAATAAAAAACGAATCTGGAGAAACAATCGAAGTCAAAAACTATGGAGTCAGTGGCGCCACAGTTGAAAGTAACTTTGCTCGAATTAGATCAATAGACGATCAATTCAAGTCAGGAGACACAGTAATACTACTATTTGGTGTAAACGACGTCGGCGTAGACACGTATACAAAGAACGAGAGCATTAAACTAAAAGTTTTGAGGCGAATAGGTGAGTTTTCACTCCTTTTTCGACATCTTCATCGACTAATTGCAAGAAGAAGTTGGCGTACCCACGCAATTGAGACAGCACGACAAAAAATTTTTCTAATAACGGAGATGCAGAATTTTTTCAGTGTAAAGAATGTTAAGTTTCTCCCTGTGCTTGAACCGATTCTGCACCAAAAACAACGCCCAAACCAGTACGAACAGGCTCTTCGCAGAAGCTTTGGTCAGAAGCTTGAATACCTCTATAGCTTCGGATATCGAGAATTCACCGGACAGCTAAAAAGTAATTCGATTCAATCTTTGAGTCACATATTTGACCAAACTGAAGAAAGCGTATTCTTAGATCAGGCGCATATAAACGCCACTGGGACAAAAATTCTTGCAGTTGAATTAAACAAACTTTGCTCGCTTTGATTGCAATATCGCCGTCACGGCTTTGCCGTCTGCTTTGCCTTTGGACGACTTCATGATCGCGCCGACGAGAGCTCCAAGAGCTTTTTCTTCGCCGGCACAATATTTTTGCCAAGCGCCTGGTTCTGCTGCAATCGCGGCGTCGACCATTGACTCAAGCGCCCCAGTATCAAGAGCCTCGAACCCACGCTTGGCAGCCATCGCCACCACATCGCCGCCACCAGCATCAATCAAATCGGTGAGCAAAGTTTTTGCCTGAGTCGATGTAACTTTTGCGTCTCGCTCGAGAAGAGTGAGCATTGCCAAATCGCGTGCCGGCACTTTAGGTGTTGACCCTTGCTCGGCGAAAGCT
>RFXN01000192.1 GCA_009921625.1 Candidatus Fonsibacter lacus
GGGCTACACACGTGCTACAATGGCCGGTACAGAGGGCAGCGAAGGGGCGACCTGGAGCGAATCTTATAAAGCCGGTCGTAGTCCGGATTGGAGTCTGCAACTCGACTCCATGAAGTCGGAATCGCTAGTAATCGCGAATCAGCATGTCGCGGTGAATACGTTCCCGGGCCTTGTACACACCGCCCGTCACACCATGGGAGTGGGCTGCACCAGAAGCCGATAGTCTAACCTTCGGGGGGACGTTTGCCACGGTGTGGTTCATGACTGGGGTGAAGTCGTAACAAGGTAGCCGTAGGGGAACCTGCGGCTGGATCACCTCCTTAAAAGAGCACGACGGACAATTAGAGCGCCCACACAGTTTGTTTTCAGAAAGACGGTTATTCCGAGATGTCGGGGTTAAATGTAACCGAAGCCATCATCAAACGAGTTTTTGAAAGATGGTCATAAGGAATAACCTAAAGAATAGAAGCGCCGGAGGGGTCGTAGCTCAGCTGGGAGAGCACCTGCCTTGCACGCAGGGGGTCGGGAGTTCGATCCTCCCCGGCTCCACCAAAAAGCTTCTATAAACTGGACAATGCAGATGAGAGCATTCAGCAACGAGTGTTGTCATCTGGAGTATCCAGAAGTTCATTAAAAATTTGGTAGAAAATGAGGTAAACAAGCGTAGTAGTGTTTTCTAGAGAAGACCTGAGTGATTAATTTGTAAGAGTTAATTGAGGTATATGGTCAAGAAGAGAAGCGCAAACGGTGGATGCCTAGGCAGTAAGAGGCGATGAAGGACGTGGAATCCTGCGAAAAGCTTTGGTGAGTTGGAAATAAGCGTTGAACCAAAGATGTCCGAATGGGGGAACCCGGCTATATGAGAATATAGTCATCTGTATCTGAATACATAGGATAGAGAAGCGAACTCGGGGAACTGAAACATCTAAGTACCCGAAGGAAAAGAAATCAAATGAGATTCTCTTAGTAGCGGCGAGCGAACGGGGAAGAGCCTGGTGTGATTTATAGTAGACTGAAGTAGAACGACCTGGGAAGGTTGACGATAGAGGGTGATAGTCCCGTATACGAAAGGTTTATTAAGAACTAAGCACACGAGCAAGTAGGTCGGAACACGAGAAATTCTGATTGAATATGGGTGGCCCATCATCCAAGGCTAAATACTCCTTACTGACCGATAGTGAACTAGTACCGTGAGGGAAAGGCGAAAAGAACCCCGGAGAGGGGAGTGAAATAGAACCTGAAACCGTTTGCGTACAAGCAGTGGGAGCATGACTGCGGTTATGTGACTGCGTACCTTTTGTATAATGGGTCAGCGAGTTACTTTCAGTGGCGAGGTTAACCGATTAGGGAAGCCGTAGAGAAATCGAGTCTGAATAGGGCGCGAGTCGCTGGGAGTAGACCCGAAACCGGGCGATCTAGCCATGCCCAGGATGAAGGTTGGGTAACACCAAGTGGAGGTCCGAACCGGGTAATGTTGAAAAATTATCGGATGAGGTGTGGCTAGGAGTGAAAGGCTAATCAAGCCCG
>RFXN01000193.1 GCA_009921625.1 Candidatus Fonsibacter lacus
AAAAAGACCGCACGTGTCGAGATGGGCCGTTCCTTCGCGAAACATTATTCGATCACTATTATCGAAGATGATAACTCCTTCGGGAGACAAGAAATGTATCGCCTGCTTTGCGCATTCATTTCTCCATTCGCCATCGATCACAACTACATCGAGTAACGCCCCATTTATCTCGCTAACTGATCGCTCAAGAGCCTGAATATATGAATTTTTCTCAGTGATAAGTTTAATACTTACATTGTCTGGCATTTGGTTGGAAATGGATCGAAACCATTCCGGATCATGATCGACTGAAATTACACGATTGACTCTCTGTGACCACCAAAGAGTTGAGTTGCCACTACCCCATTCAAAAACATTCCACTCACGCTTTACTTTTGGCTCAATAAACTCGATGGATGGATACGTGTACCATGGAATCGGCTGGTTGGCGGCGTTTACCGGGCGGCTTGTTGTCAATGAATTGAGCCATCCAGTCTCAACTAATGAATTTGTGCCGTTCGGCAGCAAACTAGTAATAGCATCCCAATATCCGCCGATAGTAAGTAAGTGAGAAATTCGAATCGCGTTAGATTTCAATATCGAAGGTTCATGTTTCCACAAATCGTATAGATAACTTGCGCCTAGCACTGAGTCTCCGGAATTAAGGGCGGCTACAGCAGAATCGAGCAGAATCTGCGAATGATTTTCATTCATTATGCTATTGACAACCTATATTATTGTACCGCTGGAATAGTCAAATGGGCAGGTCACAAATGCGTCAAATCCAAGCGCAATATACCCCATGAATGATGAGCGTCCCTCCAACCAGTGGCGAGTTCTCACGATCACGCCTGCGGAACCGAACTACCTGCCCCCGCTGCGGGTTGGCGATTATCAGATTACCGCAGGGCCATTATGGCAAGACTCTGATATCGGATCAGCGGGTCGGACTATAAAGACCCCAAGTGGTCCGTTCGACGTAAAGGGATTGGTTGCTTCGCTGAATGATAACCGTCCCGAGCTGGTCATCGTTGTTTTGACTGCTTTCGGGACAGTCGTACCCCGTAACCTGAACCGGTTTGACTGCCCTAAGGTTCTGTTAATTGGAGATACCCACCACGGTCCTACTCCATTGCAATCTCTTCACTCATACGTTGACCAAGAAGAGTTTGATTTCATCCTGTGTGCTAACACTCCCCATCATGCGCACTGGGTGCCAACCGCAAATAGCGCGGGTGTCGGTTGGTGGCCATCGCCCGATGTACGCCACTATTCGCAACCATTTATATCTGCTGAGGGTCGCAACGTTCAGCCGGTATTTGTAGGACAGGTTGGAAGGTGGCATCCCAGACGGCTTGAGGAGATTACTCTGTTGCGTCGGTCCGGAGTCGATGCGCGACAGATCATTGTGCCCAGTTCTATTGCATCACGCCTGTACGCACGGTCGCTGGTCAGCCTCAATCTCACCCTGAACGGCGATACGAATGCACGCATATTTGAGGTGCTAAGTTCCGGAGGGTGTCTCGTCACAGAC
>RFXN01000194.1 GCA_009921625.1 Candidatus Fonsibacter lacus
GTGAAGATTTAGAACGAGAGCGCCTGCGCTTCCGCTTCTTCTTAACTTCTTCGCCGCCCGCACTAGGTGCCGGGGTCATAGCGCAAGACTAGTGGGTGGCTCTCATCGGTAGCCTTAGGCTGATATGGAAACTCCTCTGTCGGCAGCAAGCGAGATTGCAATCGCAACGCTCCGTGAGCGCGCGCCTCAAGCTTTTGATCTTGCGGCGCAATTCAAGGCTGCTGGATTTCGTCTCGCACTTGTTGGAGGACCTGTTCGCGATTCATTATTAGGTCGTTTAGGAAATGATTTAGATTTCACAACAGATGCACATCCTGATGACACAAAGAAGTTATTAAAGAAGTGGGCTACAGATGTTTGGGATGTAGGCGCGAAATTTGGAACAATCGGCGCGAAGAAAGACGACGTTACTTATGAAATTACAACTTATCGCGCTGATTCTTACGCCAGCGATTCACGCAAACCCGAAGTAAATTTTGGAGATTCAATAACTGAAGATTTATTGCGACGTGACTTCACTGTCAACGCAATGGCTCTTGAACTTACGACCGAGTCGCCAGAATTCATAGATCCTCATAACGGCGTTACTGATTTACTAAAGAAGACTCTGCGCACTCCAAGCTCTCCAGAACTTTCATTCTCCGACGATCCACTTCGTATGTTGCGAGCTGCTCGTTTTGCAGCCCAACTTGGTTTCACCATCGAACCTGATGTCATGAACGCGATGAAGGAAATGGCTGACCGTTTATCAATCATTTCTGCGGAAAGAATTCGCGATGAATTTATCAAGATAGTAATGTCCAATAACCCACGAGTTGGAATCACGATTCTGGTTGATACTGGGCTCTGTGAGAAGTTCTTACCGGAGATTCCAAAATTACGACTTGAGATCGATGAACACCATCACCATAAAGATGTATACGAACACACTCTTACTGTTGTCGAGCAATCAATAGCGCTTGAAGAACGGCTTGAAGGCCCAAACCTGGTCTCACGCCTAGCAGCGCTCATGCATGATGTAGGTAAACCTAAGACTCGCGCACTGATCGCCGGCGGTGGCGTCTCTTTCCACCACCACGAAGTTGTAGGTGCTCGCATGACAAAAGAGCGTTTGAAGAAGCTCCGCTTTGATCATCATGTTGTAGAAGATGTATCGCAATTGGTCTTCCTCCACCTTCGTTTTCACGGTTACGGCGATGGCGCGTGGACTGATTCTGCGGTGCGCCGCTATGTCCGCGACGCTGGCGATTTACTTACACATCTCCATGTTTTAACGCGGGCAGATTGCACGACGCGTAATCGAAAGAAAGCCGAGACTCTTGCAGCGCATTACGACGGATTAGAGAATCGAATTGCGCAATTAATGGAAGAAGAGGAGTTGCTTAAGATCAGACCTGATCTTGATGGACATGCAATTATGAAACTCTTGAATATTCCGGCAGGCCCCTTGGTTGGGAAAGCATATGAATTTCTTCTTGAACTCCGTCTCGAACATGGAC
>RFXN01000195.1 GCA_009921625.1 Candidatus Fonsibacter lacus
CAGGACCAATTGGTCCTGCAGGACCTATGGGTCCCTGTGGTCCCACTTCACCTGAACCAACAGAAGCAGAACCAGCAGGGCCGCGCTCGCCATCTTTCCCATTGGAACCATCGCGACCATCTTTACCGTTTACTCCAGGCTTTCCATTTACTCCAGGCAAACCTGCAGGTCCAATCAAACTTTTTGGCAACGGCCACGCATTTTTACTCTTGGGTCCATAAATATTCATCGAAATAGTGTCAATATAAAAATCACCATTGTTCCCAAGTGTTGAACTTGGCGCACCGATTCCATTTAGCAAAGTATTTACAAGAACGGATGTGCTAGTTCTACCTGCTTTTTTAATCGTTGTACTTTTAATAGCTGAACTTTTAACTGCACTTTTCACTGATTTATTTTTTATTTCACTTGCATACGAATCACTTATGGGATCGAAAGTCATCATCACAATCATGACGCTAAGTGCAGGAACGATAAGTGGTCTGCGAATAGTTAAAACGCTCACGATTGCCTCCACGGCTTAGGTGGAGGGAGGATTCCCAGCCGTGAAACTGGGAGGCACCTGAGCGCTGAGGTCAAGTGAAGAACGTTAATTCGTCGTTGACAACCGTCAGAAACCGCCTGAAATATGGACTTTAGCCATTTTCGACCCAAAATTTTGAGAGAAAATTGGCCCTGCAACGACCAAATTATTCACAAACGGCTCTAAGAGTTCCCCACTACTCTACACAGATAAGTAGAGCAATCTTTGGGGTATCCGCAGGGTGCGAGGCCCTGCGAACGATGAATAGAAGGAGTACTAGATGAAGAAGAGCATCAAGCTCACTGCGGTTACGGCAGTAGCAGCTCTCACCCTTGGCATGGGCGCAACTGCCTTCGCTAAGGACATCCAAGGCGGACCAATGGGTGGCGCTAAGGGTGGAATGCACAAGGGCGGTCCAATGGGTGGTCCAATGGGTGGCCATGATGATGATGGAGATTTCGGAATGGGTCCACGCGGTGGCGTTGATGGCGTAGCTGCAGTTCTTGCAGAACTCGTCAAAGCTGGAACCATCACACAAGCACAATCGGATGCAATTACTAAGGCATTGGTAAATGCTCCTGCAGCAGCAAAGGCAGCCGCAGAGGCACAGAAGGCAGCGCACGAAAAACTAATCGCTGACACTGTCGGAGTTGCTTGGGCAGATATCCAAACTCGTCTCCAAGCAGGCGAAACGCTCGCCGCAATTGCAGGAGCAAAGAAAGATGCTCTCATTGCTGCGCTCGTGAAAGAAGCAACTGATCGCATTACTGCAGCTGTTGCAGCAGGTCACCTCACCGAGACACAAGCAACCGAGATGAAAACTGGTTTAACCGAGCGCATCACCGCCTACGTCTCGAGCGTCCACAAGGCGCCAGGCGTCACAGGCAAAGGTGGAAACGGAAAAGGAGCTCAAGGCACACTCACCAAACCAGCCCCAGCTCCATCAGCATCG
>RFXN01000196.1 GCA_009921625.1 Candidatus Fonsibacter lacus
CGTCAGGCAGTTACCAACGTGGATCGCACCATCCGCTCAGTCAAGCGCCACATGGGAACTGACTGGAATACAAGTATTGACGGCAAGAAATACACCGCCCAAGAAATCTCAGCTCGCATCTTGCAGAAATTAAAGCGCGATGCAGAAGCATACTTAGGTGACACTGTCACTGATGCTGTTATTACAGTGCCAGCATATTTCAACGATGCGCAGCGCCAAGCCACTAAAGAAGCTGGCGAAATTGCAGGTTTAAACGTTCTACGTATCATCAACGAGCCAACATCTGCAGCCCTTGCATACGGCCTAGATAAGGGCGATAAAGAACAGACTATTTTAGTATTTGACCTAGGTGGCGGAACATTTGATGTTTCACTCCTTGAAATTGGTGATGGCGTAGTTGAAGTTAAAGCTACCAATGGCGATAACAACCTTGGCGGCGATGATTGGGATCAAGCACTCGTCGACTTCTTAGTTAAAACTTTTGCCGCTAAAAATGGCGTTGACTTAGCAAAAGACAAAATGGCAATGCAGCGTGTAAGAGAAGCGGCTGAAAAAGCTAAGATTGAACTCTCTTCATCTCAGCAAACATCAGTCAATCTTCCTTACATCACAGTAGATGCTGAGAAGAATCCACTTTTCTTAGATGAAACAATTACCAGGGCGCAGTTCCAAGCAATGACTGCAGATCTTCTTGATCGCTGCCGTCGCCCATTCCAATCAGTACTAAAGGATGCCGGCATTCCAATTGCCAATATTCATCATGTAGTTCTTGTTGGTGGTTCAACTCGTATGCCTGCCGTCGTTGATCTAGTCAAAGAGCTAACTGGCGGAAAAGAGCCAAATAAGGGCGTAAATCCTGATGAAGTAGTCGCCGTTGGCGCCAGCCTTCAAGCCGGCGTTATCAAGGGTGAGGTTAAAGATGTTCTCCTACTTGATGTAACTCCACTATCACTTGGTATTGAAACCAAGGGTGGAATTATGACCAAGTTAATTGAACGCAACACCACAATTCCAACTAAGCGCTCAGAGATCTTTACAACCGCTGATGACAATCAACCAGCTGTTCAGATTCAAGTCTTCCAAGGTGAACGTGAGATGGCTGCGTATAACAAACGCCTAGGAATGTTTGAACTAACAGGCATTGCTCCTGCGCCTCGCGGCATTCCGCAAATCGAAGTCACATTCGATATTGATGCCAACGGAATTGTTCATGTCTCTGCAAAAGATTTAGGAACTGGAAAAGCACAGAGCATGACTATCTCTGGTGGTTCAGCTCTTCCTAAGGATGAGATTGAACGAATGATGCGAGATGCAGAGTCACATGCTGATGAAGATAAGCAGCGTCGCGATGAGGCAGAGACTCGCAACACAGGAGACTCTCTTGTCTATCAAACTGAGAAGTTCTTGAAAGATAATGCTGAGAAACTAAATGAAGGCGAAGCTGCAACTAAGAAGGTTGAAGTAGAGAGC
>RFXN01000197.1 GCA_009921625.1 Candidatus Fonsibacter lacus
GTTTCGCGCCATCTCATCCCAAGCCGCATTTGCATCTGATAGTGATGCAACTGGATCGCTATGTTGCATATAGCCGAATTCTTTAGAGAGGCCAAAAGCCTCTAAAGAAACTGCCTGAGCCATAATTACTTCTTGCCAGCTAAGCGCGCTTCGCGCCTCTTTTTCTGCTCTGCAGGATCTGGGACAGGAACTGCTGCTATTAAGCGCTGGGTGTAAGGATCTTTAGCGTTGTTAAGGATCTGATCTCTCTCGCCCTCTTCAACTAAGAGACCATTTTGCATAACTGCAATTCGGTGAGCCAAGATGTCAACCACTGCTAAATCATGGCTAATAAAGAGGCAGGCAAACTTCAATTTATCTTGCAGATCAAGTAAGAGATCAAGAAAACGAGCTTGAACTGAAACATCAAGTGCGGAAGTTGGTTCATCTGCAATTAATAGATCTGGGGTTAGCGCAAGAGCTCTTGCAATTCCCACTCGCTGTCTCTGCCCACCTGATAACTCGTGAGGAAAGCGGTTTCTATAGGAGCGAGGGAGTTCAACCTGCTCAAGGAGATCTTCGACCTTCTTATTTAGCTCATCGCCTTGAGCGAGTTTTGCAAGGAATATTGGCTCTCCAATTGATTCACCAATTGGCAGACGTGGGTTAAGCGATGAAGCTGGATCTTGGAAGACAATTCCGGTGTGGCGGCGGATAGAAAAGAGTTCTTTCTGTGAGGCCTTACTAATATCTTTGCCAACGATCTCAAGGCTGCCCGATTTGATTGGAAGCAGACCAATAGCAGCTTTTCCAACTGTAGTCTTTCCAGAGCCTGATTCGCCTACGAGGCCAACAATTTCTCCAGGCAAGATATCTAGCGAGAAGTCTTTAACCGCTGTAAAGGCTGGGATTCTTCCTCGCTTTGGATATTCAATCGTGACATTGCGCATCTTAAGTACTGGCTCAGCATCTCTTGCGACTTTAAGAACACGTTTTCTAGAGGAACCAAGCTTTGGAACTGCGGCTAATAGCTCAGTTGTATAGGGATGCTTTGGACGATTAAAGATTTGATCAGAGCTTCCATGCTCAACAGTGAGTCCATCCTTCATAACTAAAATTTCATCTGCCATATCAGCAACAACGCCCATGTCATGGGTGATTAGAAGAATTGCTGAGTTAAGCCGGTCTTTGAGGCTTCGCATCAAATCTAAGATCTCTGCCTGGATTGTGACATCTAGTGCGGTGGTTGGCTCATCTGCCACTAAAAGACCTGGGTCACAGGCAAGGGCTTGAGCAATCATTGCTCGCTGTCGCTGACCACCTGATAGTTGGTGAGGATATTTATCAAATGATTGTTCTGGGTTAGGAATTTCAACCATTGTAATAAGTTCAATAGCGCGAGTGCGAGCCTGTTTTGGCCCCATATCAAAGTGGTTTCTTAGAGTCTCAACTATTTGAAAACCAATGGTGTAGACCGG
>RFXN01000198.1 GCA_009921625.1 Candidatus Fonsibacter lacus
AATGCTGGCACTATTACTAACAAAGCCTTGACATCTAACGTAGCAACTTTAACTACATCAGCAGCACACGGCTTAGCCGTTGATGATGAGGTGTGGGTAGAGGGCGTAGATGTTACATTTAATGGTAAATATACTGTAACCGCAGTTGGTTCAACTACTACATTTAGTTATGCTAAGACTGCAAGCAACGTATCATCTACTGCAGTATCATCATCAACAGCATTAGTAAATAAAATTGGTTCAATTAATATTGAAGATGAATCTACACTTGCATCTACTGGCTATCTAACTACAGGATATATTAGATACGGCACCCTTGAGCCTAAAAACTTTAAACGTTTACTTGCTCGTGGTGACTTTACTTATGGTTCATTAACACTTGAAACTGTAGATAAAGATGGCACAGAGTATGACCATATTACCTACGAAACAGGTGTAACTGCAGTTGAGGTTGGTACTTCTCAACCAGATACAGCACAAGAGTATGTAGCATTTAAGTTTATTCTTAATCGTGATACTACAACTACTAGCCAAGGTCCAGTATTTAAGGGCTATCAAGCAAAGGCTACTATTGCAACACCTCGTCAAAGAGTTATGAAGTTTCCTGTTTATTGCTTTGATATTGAGACAGATAGATACAATGTGGTATCTGGTTATGAAGGTAAGGCACTAGCAAGACTACAACTATTAGAAGGAGTTGAAGAGAATGGCGATGTTGTTACCTGGCAAGACCTCACTACTGGCGAAAGTCGTCAGGTAGTTATTGAGCAAATCTCATTTACACGTATGACTCCACCAGACAAAAGATTCGATGGATTCGGCGGAGTAATTGAGATAACTATTAGAACGGTATAATACTATGACACCTATTGATTGGGCTACATTTGCAGTAGCCGTAACCACCTTGCTTGGTACTTTAGCAGTAGTAGTAAGGCACTTGGTTAAACATTATCTATCTGAACTTCGCCCCAATGGAGGCTCAAGTTTAAAAGATAAGGTCAATCAATTAGATGATAAGGTAGAGTTCTTAACAGAGTTAATTATACAATCACTAAAGAAATAGGTATATGAAGGCGGACGAATTTCCTAAATGGTTCTACGATAATAATACAGTCAATGACTTTGAAGTAGGATTAGCAGAGTTTAAGGGTAAAAAGAATCTTAAGTTCCTGCAGATAGGTGTCTTTACTGGCAACGCATCTGCTTGGCTACTAAAGAATATTCTTACAGACCCAACATCATTGCTTGTAGATATAGACCCTTGGTGTAGCAATCTGCCCCACGAGTCAGTATATGACTGGGCAGATATACAAGAGGCTTATCAAGAACAGATAAAGCCGTATGGCAAAAAAGTTCAATCATTCAAAGCATTTAGTGGGGACTGGTTAAAGCAACACCGTGAAGGTGGCTTTGACTTTATCTATATTGATGGTGACCATCTACCAGAATCA
>RFXN01000199.1 GCA_009921625.1 Candidatus Fonsibacter lacus
GAATAATGTTATTTTTCTCATTCGTAATTGCACCAACTGTTCACAAATTCTTACCCACACAACAATCAGGACCATATATTAGAAAATTATTCCCTATCTATTATATTATTAATGCAGGTCTTGCTTTAGGTTCTGTAATCGCAATTGCTTCTCTTGGAGTTTTTAATGCAATTTTCTATGCAAATGTAATTATCTTAGTCTTATTTGCACTTTGTTATTTTTATTTAATGCTGGCAATTAATAAACAGAAAACAAAGAATAATAGTAAATTTAAGATATTGCACAGAAGTTCTGTTGCGATAAATTTAATTCAAATAATACTTTTGATATCGATTACAGTTATACTATTAGATTTTTAATTAATTATAATTATTACCACCAGATTTATCATTTATTGTTTGCTCGTAGCGACCAGGTAATAAACAATCTAAGTTAGCACCTCTTAATTTTGAAAATCCCACCACATTTTTATTACTGCTACATTTATCTTCATCCATATAAATATATTGTAAATAATTTTCTTTATTAATTTTTTGAGAGGATTTTTCATCAAACAATTTTAATTGTTTAAATAACTTAATATTATTGAATTCGAACGACAAAACCACCCATAACCAATTTTACCATCTTCTGAAATAGCATAATACATAGGTGACATAAGTTTAGCAGCTCTGCTAAAAACAACATCTTCAGCGTGAAATGTTCCCTCTAAATATCTTAAAAAATTAATAACTCCAGTCTCATCTAAATTTATCATAGATGAACCAAAATATTTAGTAATGCTGGAAAATGAATTTCCAGAAGGAATAAAAATTATAAAAAATAAAATTAAAATTTTTTTTTTCATTAGACAACGATTAATATTTTTTAGTAAAAATTTTTTTACAAATCACAGCAACCATATCACTAAAGAAAGGTAATAGGAAAGAGCATAAAAATGACCAAAAAAGTAAAGAGTTAGTAAAGATCTCATTAAAAGAAGTCTTATCAAAGATAAAACCTACTAATATAGATTTTGAAAAGTCTAAATTGGGAAAGAACAATAGTCCTGATAAAAGTCCAATTGTAATTAAAATTAATGACCTAAATGAAGATATTTTCTTTTGGTATACCCCTTTGAATATTACATAAACACAAGCACAGCACAGAAGATCTGCTAATAAAAATAAATAAAGCACACTAAATTGATAAAGAGCAATAATTAAACAAATAATTGATAATAAAATTAACATAACATTTGAAAGTTTTTTATCTTTTAAATATTTAAAATTAAAAAAATCTTTACTATGAACAATTGTAAGACTCGATATTGAATTTAATAATGTATCAACGGTACTAATAGTTAAACATAATGAAAAAATAAGAACAATTAATGAAATTAAAATATTATTTTTATTTAAAATAATAGAAAAGAAAGCAAGATCCTCATTAAATTTCAAT
>RFXN01000200.1 GCA_009921625.1 Candidatus Fonsibacter lacus
GGCCTCAAGGGTGACGGGCGTCCCGATCGGCAGGAGTTCCTTGGCGTGGGCTGACGCTTCACGCCCGAAGCATTGGACCGCCTTCCGCGGATCGACCGTCTCCGGGGTGTCGAGGCCGATGATGCGGATGCGTTCCACCTTGCCGTCCACCCGCACGTCGACGGGTATCGCCATCAACGACGCGGACGATGGTGCCGGTGACGGAATGCGCCTGGGCGACAGGTGCCCACAGCGTGACGGCGACGGCGACGATGGCAAGGGTGCGCCGGATCATCATGCACCCACCATACGGGGCGGTGGCGAGTGATTGCTGAAACGGAACCGCCCGGTCATCACACGGATGGCCCGGGCGGTTCGTCAGTCCCCTTCCGGGGTTTTAGGGGTCTGCAGGTCCGGAGGAGAGGTGCAGAGGCACCGGCCGGATAGTTTCAGTCCCCTTCCGGGGTTTTAGGGGTCTGCAGGTGCCCGGGCAAGGACGACACCGTCACAGAACGGGCAGTTTCAGTCCCCTTCCGGGGTTTTAGGGGTCTGCAGGCCAATAGACCGAAATGAATATTGCTGGTCCTGTGCCAAGTTTCAGTCCCCTTCCGGGGTTTTAGGGGTCTGCAGGACCTTCTGGACAAGTAGCAGTCAACCGGCCGATCCCCACGTTTCAGTCCCCTTGCGGGGTTTTAGGGGTCTGCAGGCACGGGGCTTGATCCCCGTTACCGTCGACGCAGCTGACAGTTTCAGTCCCCTTGCGGGGTTTTAGGGGTCTGCAGGCTTGAAATCGTAGTCCCAGCCAAGTGCGACGTGGACGTGTTTCAGTCCCCTTCCGGGGTTTTAGGGGTCTGCAGGGATCTGGTGGCATGTGATTGCCGACGCCCTGTTCAGTGGTTTCAGTCCCCTTCCGGGGTTTTAGGGGTCTGCAGGGCCTGAAATCCCGTTTCTGATGCCCGAAATCGTAGACGTTTCAGTCCCCTTCCGGGGTTTTAGGGGTCTGCAGGCCCTGTTTGGCCTCGTCGAGAAAGCCAGCCACCGGGGGTTTCAGTCCCCTTCCGGGGTTTTAGGGGTCTGCAGGGACTAACGTTCGAACCCATACGGGACGGGGGACCAGTAGTTTCAGTCCCCTTCCGGGGTTTTAGGGGTCTGCAGGGAGTTGATTGGATAATGAGCGACTTTTTCGCGGGGCACCCGTTTCAGTCCCCTTCCGGGGTTTTAGGGGTCTGCAGGCCTACAGGGACAGCTTCAGGGGCGTGGTGTGGATTGAGGGTTTCAGTCCCCTTCCGGGGTTTTAGGGGTCTGCAGGAAAGAAGTACAACCAGCCACGCTACCTTCTTCTAGAGGTTTCAGTCCCCTTCCGGGGTTTTAGGGGTCTGCAGGGTTGGCCTGAAGGGGTGTAGGGCCGCGTGGTCATGGACAAGTTTCAGTCCCCTTCCGGGGTTTTAGGGGTCTGCAGGA
>RFXN01000003.1 GCA_009921625.1 Candidatus Fonsibacter lacus
ATTTCAGCTGAGGTGCTTGAAAGAAGATTCACCGCCATGTTGTAGGTGGGATTAAAAGATGATTTCAAAGGAAAAGTGCGGGCGGTTGCAAGACCCGCTAGAGAAGGAATGTCAACTTCAGGGCTCCAAACCATCACGGCATGGCCTTCAACATCAATCCCCCTGCGGCCAGCGCGTCCGGTGAGCTGGGTAAATTCACCAGGTGAAATATCAACATGGCTCTGGCCATTCCACTTGGTTAATCGGTCAATGACTACAGAGCGAGCAGGCATATTCACCCCCAGTGCAAGTGTCTCCGTTGCGAAGACAACTTTGACTAAACCCTGTTGGAATAGCTCTTCTATCACCTCCTTAAGCGGAGGTATTAAACCGGCATGGTGCGCAGCCACTCCCTGTTCCAGCGCTTTTGTCCAGGCAAGAAAATTCAAAGGTCCATAATCTTCAGGGGCGATTATTTGAGCGACCAAATCAATACGCTCCCTGATAAGCGCTTTTTCCTGATCATCAGTTAGGTTGAGATGGCTACAAAACTTCACGGCATTATCGCAGCCAGCTCGACTAAAAATGAAAAAAATTGCTGGCAGTAAATTTTCTTTGGCAAGCTTCTCAACTATTAAATCTTTATGTGTCACTTTAAAGGTGGTATGAAACTTTCGA
The DNA here is from genome assembly GCA_009921625.1 of Candidatus Fonsibacter lacus. Lineage (GTDB taxonomy): Bacteria > Actinomycetota > Actinomycetes > Nanopelagicales > Nanopelagicaceae > IMCC26077. Next base: position 658 of record RFXN01000003.1, read on the forward strand.
TCTCTGTAGTTTCGATTATAGGTTTGTGAAATTTTTACCAATTCAGAATTAACTTCCCTGGCATTTTTAAGTAATGGATATAACTCACCATTTTGCATGACATGTAGGTGTAGCGGTACGGGGCGTACCTCACTCAGAATAATTTCAATCGATCCTCGAACAGTTCGGAGCCATTCCCCAAATTCTTCAACATTTGAGACTGTCGCAGAGAGTGAAACTACGGCTATTTCCTGCGGCAAATGGATCAGAATTTCTTCCCACACAGCTCCCCGAAACTTATCTCCGAGGTAATGAACTTCATCGAGTACAACAAAGGCTAGATTGTGCAAGTTTCTCGAATTTGCATAAATCATGTTACGCAAAACCTCAGTGGTCATTACGACGATCTCGCCATTACCATTGATAGACAAATCTCCGGTGAGTAACCCAACTTTCGATTCGCCATATTTCTCGACAAATTCGCTGTACTTTTGATTACTCAGAGCCTTGATTGGTGTGGTATAAAAAATTCGCTTACCTTGCCGCTGCGCCAAGAAAGTAGCGAAGTCACCGACAATGGTTTTTCCTGCCCCAGTGGGGGCGGCAACAAGAACACCACTGCCTAGCTCAAGATGTTTACACGCTTCTATTTGAAAATCATCTAGATCAAACGGTATTCGTGATAGATATTCAGAGAGCGCTGAATTTTTAGAGGTAGATCTCTTACGAGAGGCCGCAAAGCGTTCAGCTGGTGAAAGTTCCGGTTCAATCATGTTGGGACCAAGTGAGCAACGCGCTTGGTAGGCATTTAATTTCTACTGGAGTCGGGGCAATTCGCTCGCCATCTGCGTATGTCACCGCTTCGCCTGCAATTTCTATGCGTGATCCCCGGAATATTTCAACTTGTGGATGATGAATGTGTTTTCCGGAGTAAACCTTGGGAAAGATTCGCAAAAATTCAAATTTGGGTACTGGTTTCAATACCATAACATCCAACAGGCCATCAGAGACTTTGGCGTCAGGGCATACCTTCATGCCTCCCCCGTACGAGGATCCATTACCGACCGCAATAAGCATCGCTTTCACTTCGCGCACCTGATCATCAATTGTTATTGAGTAATGTCGTGGCTTGAATCGAGGAAGTTCTTGCACCATCGCCAAGTCATATTTTCGACGACCTCTTGGCCATTTCTTCTGATTTGCTCTTTCGTTAACGATTGAGTCAAAACCTGTTGAACAGATCGCACCAAAGCGAACGCCATTTACCTCGCCTAGATCTAGAAATCTTGGCTCATTCGATAGGTACATATCCAAATTTCGGATAGGTCGTTTGATATCCAGTCCCAGCGCTCGGGCAAAATCGTTGCCGGTACCAGCTGGAATGATTCCGATTGGGGTTTTCATTGGTTCTGAACTACTTAATGCATTAATTACGTGATGAATCATGCCATCCCCACCTATAACAAATACTCTTTCAAAGAGTGAAAGATCTTTATCTTTTAACTCTTTCAGCGATTCTTGCAGAGAACTTGCTGCAATTACTTGGTATGGGATTCGAAACTTTTCGCAATAATCCATCGCGCTAGTTAAAACTCGTGCACCCTTACCTTGCCCAGATGTGGCATTGGCGATAATAAGATTAGCCTTCATTGTTTGCCAAAGATTTCTTTTCGCGGCGTTTATCAATTAAGAGGCAAATGCCACCTGCGGAGAGGTACAGAGCGCACAAGGGAAGCGCTAGCGCCAACATCGTTAGTGGATCTCCGGTGGGGGTAAATGCGGCCACAAATAGAAAGATAAGGAAAACTGCCACTCGCCAGGGTTTTAAAATAGCTCTTCCTGTTAATGCGCCGGCAGCGTTGAGAGCTAAAAGAAATACGGGAAGTTCAAATGCGATTCCAAAAAGAAGTATTACTCGTAGGACAAAATCTAAGTAATCATCAAAGCGGATGAGGTTGTTTAAATTATCTGGAGTAAAACCTAAAAGAACTTTTATTGCGACCGGCAAAATATAGTAACCAAGTGTTACTCCGGCTGCGAAAAATGGAATAGCCCCCACAAAAAAGGCAAACGCCAACGTTTTCTCCCGTTTCTTCAAACCGGGAAGTACAAAAGCCCAAATTTGATAGAGCCAAATGGGCGCAGCGAGGATAACTCCAACCAGGAGCGCGACCTTTATTTGTAGGTTGAGCGGGCCAAGTACCCCCGAAACGTAGAGCGAAGTGCACTCTTTCAAGTCATTCAGTTCACCATTCTTGCCACATATTGGTTGCGCTAATTTAAGAATTATCTGGTTATAAAAAACCCAACCAACGATTGCAAGTAGGAGTACTCCAAGCGCGCTCTTAAAGACTCTTTTTCGTAATTCACGCAAATGTGCAAGAACCGGCGCTTTGGATGGATCAATTTCACCATTTATTGACATGAGAGTTCAGGTGCCACAAAGCGATCGTGAACTACTCAGATTTATCTGGGTTATCTAATTTCTTATTACCCTGATCAGGGTCATCCCCATTTTTATTTGGATCTTTAAGTTCCCCTTTAAAGATACGGAGAGAACGGCCAAGCGCTCGTGCGGAGTCAGGTAGCCGTTTAGCTCCGAAAAGGAGAATGAGAATCAAAATAATGAGCAGCAAATGTGATGGTTCGCGAAGAAACATACTGCGCCTCCTCAAGCCGGCTCTAGGTAAGAGCTCTTCTTAGTGCTTTCGCCTATCCCCTTACCTTAGTCGTTATTGGCGCCCCTTGAGCGCTGATTTGGCTGTTGCAGCCACCTGCGCCCTCATATCAGCAGGTGAGAGGATGCGAAGCGCCCCTTCAAGACTGATAGCCGCTCGGATCAGCCATTGGCGGTTAAATACCTTTACTGCTCCTACGTAGGCCGAACGCTTTTCATCAAATTCGAGGTTCTTTAGACCCCATTTCTCGATAAACCAGAGCGCTTCCGGTAACAATTCAATAATTACCTCTTCACCGGTTTCACTGCCTGGATACTGTGGAGCGGGAAGATTGTGAAAACTCTCTGGTTTCGCAATCAGGTCGACGTCGCTAATTCGGTCTAGTCGAAAGATTAAATATTCATTCTTCATAATCGAATAGGCCAATAAGTAGGTGAAAGCGTTTCTATTGTAGATATTAATCGGAATAACTTGAGCGCACAGAAATTCGTCAGCGGCTGCTGAGTAATAATTTACTTCGAGAGCGTATCAATCGCCTTAAGTATTTTAGGTAACACGGGTTGAGCGCTTGTCTGTGGAGGGTAAGTCTTTGAACCGCTCTTAGAAGAATCTTTCCAAGTTAGAATAGCTAGTAATTTCTCCCTCAGTGATCGTAAAATCTCTAAATCTTTATCGGGGGTTATGTTCATTAAGTTATCTATTGCAAGAAGAAGGGCAGCTCCCTCTTCGATAGTCAAGCTCATAGGTTGATTAAGAGTATCGGCGTTAGTAATGGTGATGAAACCAGAGTCGAAAGATACATCAATCAATTCTAAATGAGAGTAACCAGGCAGTCCGCAAAGCCAAATTAAATTAAGAGCTTGCAGAAACGGAATCATTTTCAGTAAGCGTTCCAAGCGCTTTCCTCCAGCGGAAATATTCATGAATTAGCCAACAAGGTTCTCTCGATACCTGAGATTATTTCGGTGGCAAAAGTTGGCGGATAAATTTCTTGCACATGCTCGATAGACCAGAGAATTTTCTCTTTTAAATCAACAACGTCGACGTTTTTGAAAGTAATTACTTTGCAATGGTCTAGGGTTTCAATGTGAAAAGCTCTCTTGAAAATTTGATGCTCTATCGGCAGTTCATGGTCAACTTTAATGCGAACCTCTGACAGAATTTCACCGAAAAAAGCTTTCAAATGATTTTCGATTTCACAATTATCAACAGCTGCGATGATTTTCGAATTAACCAATATTTCAATATTTCTCATCCGATCAACTCGGAAGGTTTTAAGCTTGTTATCTTTGAAATCTCCGGCAAGTACATACCAATTTCCAAAACGAGTTGTTAGGACTTGGGGTCTAATCTCACGCTTTTCATCAATGCCTGGTCTGCTATATAGAAATTGGATGTTCTTGGCTTCCTTAATGGCTCGCCAAATAAGGCTCAGAGAATTATTCACCGGGATATCCAGTTTTCCTCTTTCGCTCGCCTCAATTACAGCGTCAATGTCTACTTCGCTCCGAGATAGCAGTTTCTGTACTGCGCTTTTCGCCTCCCCCTTGGGAGAAAATTCCCGTATCACGTTCGCTGCTAAAGCGAGCCAAATCGTCTCTTCTTGATTGAAAGAAATTGGGGGCAGGAAATATTCTTCGGGGATTATTCGATACCCAATTTCATCATCGAAATATGCATCAATCGGGAGCACTTGTACTTGAATTCCAATTTCCCGAAGTTCATCTTTATCGCGCTCAAACATACGCTCCATGGAGTCAGGCTTCCCTGAGTATCCTGAAACGCTCTCGAATATTTGCTGCTTTGTTAATGGGCGTTTGGTGTCAAGAAGCGCCAACGTTAGATTGAGTAAGCGTTCTGCTTTCTCGATTTTTGGATCTCCATCGACCGCCATAACGCTAATGCTAACTAGTCCAGCTATTATCAGGCTATGAAATCAACCTCTCGCCTTCCTGTCCGAATCTCTTCTAATACATATAAGGGATTTCTCGCCGGGGCGCTCCTCCTAATTTTTCTAGCAGGCTGCACCAGCGCTCCGGATACGCCAGATGCTGCCCCTACCCCTACCATTTCTTCCTCACCTAGCTCCGTGGCAAATTCGGCCTCTTTCTGTGAAAGCTCAACGGCAACACCGCGAGACCCGCTAGCGCCGAGTACACCGACTTCATATCTTCCAAAAAAGATCTACACATTAACTCTAGAAACAAATTGTGGCGTTATCGAGATAGAGGCAGATGGCAGAAAAGCGCCAGCGACGGTTTCGACGATTGGTTTTCTCGCCAACGCGAAATATTACGACGGTACGTTATGTCACCGATTGACCACTTCGGGAATTTTCATACTGCAGTGTGGTGATCCGCAAGGCGACGGTGGGGGTAACCCAGGCTTTAACTTTGCGGATGAAAATTTACCGAACGAAGGGGAAAATAATTACCCCAAGGGAACAGTGGCGATGGCCAATTCTGGACCAAATACCAACGGGAGCCAATTTTTCCTCGTCTATGCCGACACCACTCTCGGACCCAATTATTCAATTTGGGGAAAAGTGAGAAAGGGTTTAGATCTTCTCGAAAAAATTGCTGCTCTTGGTACCAAACAAGGCGGACCCGACGGTGAACCATTCTTTCCAATAGAGATCAGAACTGCTCAACTTAAGTAGTTTCTAGCCCCTCTTCACTCTCCGAAGGGTTTTTCGCGCCTCTCCTGCGGGCGCGAGGAGCCCGCACGCCATCAGCGACTCTGCGCGAACGGAGAAGAAATCCGGTGTGGCCAATCATTCGATTGTCTGGGCGAACTGCCAACGAATCCACATGCCAACTTCGATGGAGGCTCTCCCAAGAATACGGTTCAGTAAACCGGCTATCGCTTCGTAGCGCTTCAACTATCCGAGAGAGTTGAGTAGTTGTGGTGACATAAGCAATAAACACTCCCCCTGGCCGAAGAAGAGCGCCGCTTTGCGCGACACATTCCCACGGGGCAAGCATGTCCAAAACGATGCGATCTACTCCATCAACCGGCAGCGCTTCGGATGAAAAATTTTCCGATTCAAAAGAACCTACTCGCACCTTCCAATTCTTGGGAGTTCTTCCGAAATAAATGTTTAGATTCTTCTCGGCTATTTCTGCAAAATCCACTCGCCGTTCAATGCTAATCACGCGACCTGTTGGTCCCACTGCGCGAAGAAGAGCGATAGTGAGCGCCCCCGAACCAACTCCTGCCTCTAGAACAACATCACCTTCTGAAATATCTCCATAACCGATGATGTCAGCGGCGTCCTTGGGGTAAACAATCGTTGCGCCGCGTGGCATCGCCAGCACAAAGTCTTCATAAAGTGGTCGAATCAGAAAATATTGCGCCCCTGAACTTGATGTAACAAAAGACCCATCGGATAAACCAACGCATTGGGAGTGCTCAACAATGCCTTTATGGCTGTGCCATGAGCCTCCCTCTTTCAGAGTGAAGCTATAGAGCTTTCCTTTGGGGTCGGATAATTGCACGCGATCCCCATAACGCAAGGGTCCTTTCCGATTACTTCCAGGGAAATCCATGTCGGTGAGTCTATGGTGTACTTGTGAACGAAGACAAAGCGACACTGTCGCCAAGTAGGGCTAATGACTATCTCAACTGCCCCTTGCTCTATCGCTTTCGGACTATAGATAAACTTCCAGAACCACCAAGCATTGATGCCATTCGCGGCACGCTTGTGCACTCCGTTCTAGAGAAGTTGTTCAGCTATCCAAAAACGCAACGGCACTATGACATTGCCGCAGCAGATATCAACCCTATATGGGAAGAAATGAAAGCCACACGCGAAGATGTTCCGCAAATTCTTCCAGAATTGAAGGAAGACGAGTTCCTATTTTCAGCGCTTACGCTTCTTCAACGCTATTTCGATTTAGAGAATCCTCAATCATTTGAACCATCGGAATTAGAAGCTCATGTTGAATACGATTTAAGCGAGACGCTATTAATTCATGGATATATAGATCGCCTTGATATCGCCCCTACTGGAGAGATAAGAATTGTCGATTACAAAACCGGAAAGTCCCCTGGGCTAGGTTTTGAAGAAAAATCATTTTTTCAAATGAGATTCTATGCGCTTATAATATGGAAGAATCTTGGTCGCGTGCCAAAACGTCTTCAAATGATCTTTCTCGGTGATGGCAAAATACTGACCCAAGATCCAACAGAGGAAGAGCTAATCAAAACTCAGAATAAAATTGAGAAAATTGCGTTGGATATCCAAAACTCGAAATCAAGTGGAGTTTGGCCATCGCGTAAATCTCGTCTCTGTGATTGGTGTGCACATCGGAAGATATGTCCAGAATTTGGTGGAACACCGCCACCATTAAGTATTAATTGATGTCTCAATTAGCAGAGCGCCCATAGTTCTTTCAGACTTCGCCCTTCTAGCGTAGTGATAATTGCACATCGTGGTGCAGGCGATACGGGAGCAAGGTGTGGGACTGCTATTACTTTGGCGCCACTGGCTCTGGCAGCGGTCACTCCAGTTGGCGAATCTTCGATAATCAAAGATTTGACGATATCCACCCCGAGTAAAGCCGCTGCTTTTAAATATGGATCGGGATGAGGTTTGCTCCGTTCGACATCGTCGGCTGAGATAGTTACTTCAAACGGCGACTTTTCAAATGAAGAAATAACAGCGTCGACTAAAACGCGAGGACTTGCAGAGACTAACGCGCACGGTAAGAGTTGCTCTTCAATTTCATCAAGCAAACTTCGTATTCCCGGCATAAGTGAGATATTTCTGAATTTAAGTGAAATTCTTGAGATTAATTCCGCTATAAACCACTCTGAACTTTCCCTTGAATTCGCAAGGCTTGACATGTAGTCACCGACTTTTTTCATCGGGCCACCTAAGCAATACATCTGATCCTCGTGACGCCAGAGCACATCAAATTCAGCCATCAGTTCTCGTTCTGTTGCTAGCCAATAAGGTTCGGTATCTACGAGGAGACCATCCATGTCGAAAAAAATCGCCTCAGGAGAATCAGCTTTTTTGCTCATCATGTTGCGTTGAAATATTTAGCTTCGGGGTGATGAACGATGATGGCAGAGGTGCTTTGCTCTGGATGTAACTGAAATTCTTCAGAGAGAATTACGCCGATGCGCTCTGGTTGAAGCAGTTCGCATAGTTGGGTTTGTTGAGTGAGATCAGGGCAAGCTGGGTACCCGAATGAATAACGTGAACCTCGATACCCTTGATCAAGAATGGCATCTAATTGAGAGCTGTCTTCGGTTCCAAATCCTAATTCCGCACGGATTCGAGCATGCCAATACTCGGCTAGCGCCTCAGTTAACTGAACAGAGAGCCCATGCAACTCTAAATACTCTCGGAATCTATTTTGAGCGAAGAGTTCTGCTGTAGCACCGCTTACTGCTTCGCCCATTGTCACGACATGAAAGGCAACAACATCTATTTCGCCACGCTCTTTTGAAGCGAAGAAATCTGATAAACAAAGCCGTCGATCTCTGCGCTGACGTGGGAAAGTTAACCGAGAGATTTCCCGCATTGCACCTGGCTCTTGGGGGTCAAGAATTACTAAATCATTACCTTCGCTGAAGCAAGGGAAATAGCCATAGACAACCGCCGCTTCTATCCAGTTTTTAACTTGAATATCATTGAGAAGTTGGCGCAATCTCGGACGCCCCTCTTCCTCTGCCATCTGTTCAAAACTTTTCCCACCCTTCAATCCCCACTGTCCAACATAAAGCGCACGCTCATCAAGCATGCTGGAATAGTCATTGAGCGGAATTCCCTTCACGACACGTGAACCCCAAAATGGAGGATTTGGAATGGAGTTGTCGCTCTGCACATCGCTCCGATTGGTGTCGACCAATTCTGAGTTTTCTTGTTTAGCAATTTTGGTACGTCGTTTTCGAAGTTCTGGCAATTCCGCTCCTGGCTCACCACGTTTAATCGCCATAAGTCGATCCATTAATTCCAAACCTTCAAACGCATCCCGTGCATAACGAACAGTTCCATCAAATTGTTCAGCTAAATCTTGTTCAACAAACGCTCGAGTAAGGGCTGCCCCGCCAAGAATTACCGGCCATTTCTCTGCCAACCCGCGCGAGGTCAATTCCTCCAGATTTTCTTTCATGATAACTGTTGATTTGACGAGCAAACCGCTCATGCCAATGACATCAACGCGCTCTTTTTCAGCTTCATCGATAATTGTGTTGATCGTCTGCTTAATCCCGATGTTGTGTACGTTGTAACCATTATTCGAGAGAATGATGTCAACAAGATTCTTGCCGATGTCATGGACATCACCTTTAACCGTTGCAAGAAGTATTTTTCCTCTGCCGGAAGAATCGCTTTTCTCCATTTTGGGTTCAAGATGAGCCACCGCTCTTTTCATGACCTCAGCGCTTTGAAGAACGAACGGTAATTGCATTTCCCCTTTTCCGAAGAGTTCGCCAACAGTTTTCATGCCATCAAGCAAGAGATTATTTATTATGTCGAGCGGACTCATTCCCTCTGAGAGGGCTTGTTCCAAATCTTCCGCTAAACCAGTGCGCTCTCCATCAATAATTCTCTGTTTGAGGCGATACGGCAGAGCGAGCGCCGCGAGTTGTTCGGCTCGGGAATTTCGAGAGGAGGCAACCTCCACCCCTTCAAAATGCGCAAGGAAGGCGGTTAGAGGGTCATGAATCAGGTTTCCAGAGTTATCATCATATTTTCTTCGATCATAAATGAGATCTAGCGCCAATTCTCGAGTCTTTTCTTCAATCCGAGCGATTGGCGTAATTTTCGATGGATGAATAATGGCGGAGGTTAACCCTGCTGCAACTGCTTCACTCAGGAAGACAGAGTTAAGAATAATTCGAGCTGCGGGATTGAGGCCGAATGAAACATTACTGACTCCGAGTACGGTTTGAACTTCTGGAAAGAGCGCGCGAATTTGTTTGATGGCTGCCAAGGTTTCAATACCATCACGGCGAGTTTCTTCTTGCCCAGTTGCGATTGGAAACGTCAGGGAATCAATTAAAATATCGCTGGTTTTTAGCCCCCAGTTTTCGGTGAGGTCTTTAATCAACCGGACAGCAACTTTCACCTTCCATTCAGCCGTTCGCGCCTGTCCTTCTTCATCAATTGTTAAAGCAACAACTGCAGCACCATGCTCTTGAACTAAGGGCATAATTTTTGCAAAACGGGAGGTTGGTCCATCGCCATCTTCATAATTCACTGAATTAATGACCGCTCGGCCACCAAGCTTTTCTAGTCCAGCTTGTAAAACAGCTGGTTCAGTGGAGTCCAAAACAATGGGGAGGGTAGAGCTCGTTGCAAATAGTTCTGCTAATTTTTTCATGTCAGCAACACCATCGCGCCCGACATAATCAACGCATAGATCGAGCATGTGCGCACCTTCTCGAATCTGCTCTTTTGCGATCTCGAGGCATTCCTGCCAGTTCTCCGCTAACAGCGAGTCTCGGAATGCTTTAGAACCATTTGCGTTTGTTCGCTCCCCAATTGCAAGATAAGCATTTTGCTGTCTAAATGAAGTGTGTTGATAAAGAGAGGCCGCGCCGGAATCCACAGTGATTTTTCTTTTTGGGATATTACGATTCCGCTCCCTGAAAATCTTCACAACTTCAGCAAGGTGGGCTGGAGTGGTGCCGCAGCAGCCGCCAATAATGTTTAATCCATAATCATCAACAAATACCGCCAAGCTTTTAGCAAGTTCTTGGGGTGATAGCGGATAACGCGCTCCCCCATTTTCAAGTATTGGCAAACCTGCATTTGGCATACATGAGAGCATCGTGCTGGCTGATTGCGAGAGCTGTCGAAGATGTTCACTCATCTCAGCAGGTCCAGTTGCACAATTGAGTCCAATCACATCGATTCCGAGAGGCTCTAGCGCTGTTAGCGCCGCACCAATTTCACTTCCAAGGAGCATGGTTCCAGTTGTTTCAACTGTAACTTGTGCCATCAGTAATAAATCTTTTCCCGATGCAGTTATGGCAGCGCGACTCCCGTTAACTGCAGCTTTTGTCTGCAATAAATCTTGAGAGGTTTCAATAAGAAGCGCATCTGAACCTCCATCAATCAAGCCTCGAGCGCACTCTTCATATGCATCACGAAGCGTTGCATATGTTGTATGTCCTAATGTGGGCAATTTCGTTCCGGGGCCAATGGAGCCAAAGACCCAACGTCTCTCACTCTCTGAAAATTCATCAGCCACCTCTCGTGCAAGCTTTGCGCCTGCGAATGCAAGTTCATAGATTCGATCTTCAATTCCGTATTCAGCAAGATTGCCAAAATTGGCGCCAAAGGTGTTGGTCTCAATGCCATCCACACCTACTTCAAGGTAAGCGCGGTGCACTTTCTTGACCATCTCAGGTGCGCTCACATTGAGGATTTCATTGCACCCTTCATGCCCCTGAAAATCGGCCAGAGAAGGATTCTGCTCTTGTAGCATCGTGCCCATCGCCCCATCGACGATAAGGACCCGAGCCTGTTCGGTGAGGGTTTCGCGAAGGGTTTTCATTGGAGTAAGGGTACCTGCTCTACTGTATGAGCATGGAGATCTACTCCCTTCCCGCTCTCAGAGACCCAATCATGATTGCGGCCTTTCAGGGTTGGAACGATGCTGGTGAGGCCGCATCAAAAACAGTCGAGCATTTATTGTCACTCTGGCCATCTCAGTTGATTGCGGAAGTTGAATCAGAGGATTTCTACGATTATCAAGTAAATCGCCCGCAAATATTCTTAGATGACAATGGAGATCGGGAGCTGTCATGGCCAACCACTACGGTGCACGCAATTTCTGCTCCTAATTTTGAGCGTGATTTTTTAATTGTGACCGGCGTTGAACCTTCTATGAAGTGGCGCACATTTGTCGGCGAGCTTCTCTCTCTTGGTGAAGATTTAGATATTTCACTCGTAGTTTCTTTGGGTTCACTGCTTGCCGATGTGCCGCATACCCGCCCTATCCCAGTGACGCTTTCAGCAGCTAATTCACTGCTAGCAAAGAAGTTCGATGTTGAGATGAGCCGGTATGAGGGACCAACTGGAATCCTGGGCGCAATTCAAGATGGTTGTAATGCTCGAGATTTAGATGCTGTATCGCTCTGGGCCGCTATCCCCCACTATGTTGCGACGCCGCCTTGTCCCAAAGCCACCCTTGCATTATTAAATCGTCTTGAAGATTTACTAGGAATGAACATCCCTGAAGGCGAACTGCCTGATGACGCTCGGGCATGGGAGTTGGGCGCAACCCAAATCGCCCAAGAAGATAGCGAAATCCTGGAGTATGTTCAGTCCCTAGAGGAATCAAAAGATGCTGCTGAATTGCCGGAAGCCTCTGGAGAATCAATTGCCCGCGAATTCGAACGTTACTTACGTCATCGCGGAGATGAAAAAAACCGTTAGGTTTTTAAAGTGCGATACCTAAAGCCGAATCAAGGAATCGACTGAATTGACCAATTTCTGAAGTCTCCCCTACATCTTCGTTCGGTAGATTGCGTATTCGATCTTTCGCCCACGTATCGATCAAAGTAAAGGCGGCCGGAGTATCTAGATCGTCGCTAAGTCGTTCAGCAATCTTCTCCATCAAATCACTTACATCTCCACCATATGGACTAGAGATCGCCTCACGCCACAATGCAATGCGTCTCTGGCTCTGCTTTAGCAATTGATCGCTCCAAGGTCGATCGCCTCGATAATGTCCAGACAGTAACGCCACCCGAAGTGCAAGGGGTTCAATTCCCTCGTTGCGCATAACAGAAACAAACTTTAAATTTCCTTTTGATTTACTCATTTTCTCGCCATTTAGACCGATCATGCCGGTGTGAACAAATCGTTCCGCAAATTCTTTATCTGTCAGAACTTTTCCTTCGGCGGCACACATAGTGTGATGTGGGAAATGTAAATCGCTACCACCACCTTGAATTGAAATAGGAGCGGTGAGGAATTTCAAAGCAATGGCGGTACATTCGATATGCCACCCTGGCCTTCCGCGACCAAATGGAGATGGCCATGAGGGTTCTCCTTCGCGCTCTCCTCGCCAAATTAAGCAGTCCAAGGGATGACGCTTTCCGGTTCGATGTGGATCACCGCCTCGTTCTGCGAATATTTCGATTTGTTGACCCTCTGAAAGTTGATTGTATGAGGAAAATTGTGGATCAGAGGAGATGTCGAAATAAAGATCGCATTCAATTTGGTACACACTTCCTCTCTTTTTCAACTCATTTATCGCATCAATAACCCACGGAATAGTCTCAACTGCACCCATGTACTGATCAGGGGGAATTACTCGGAGTGCGGTCATGTCATCTCTAAATAGCGCGATTTGATCGGAGGCCAAATCCTCCCAATTCACGTGGTCGCGATTGGCCCTCTCAAGGAGCGGATCATCTACATCAGTAATGTTCTGGACATATTCCACTTGTTGACCACGAAGGCGTAAGTACCGGTTAATAACATCGAATGCTAAATAAGTTGCGGCGTGGCCGAGGTGCGTTGCATCGTAAGGAGTGATTCCGCACACATACATTGAAACTTTCGGTTCAATAACCGGATCTCGTGATTGCGTAATTGAATTATATATTTTTAAGGCAGGGAATTCCTGATGCGCGAGAGATGGCAAATACACATGCGCCCAAGATTTCATGTCCGAAGTTTACTTCGTGATCTCTCGTTTTAGCGAAAATACTTCTAAATGGGTGGCCATGGCACAGCTGGCCAATCCTCTGAAGGAGAAGGGAAAACGGAGCTGTCAATCATTCTGTTGATGCGCGCCAGCGTGGCGTCAATTTCGCTCTCTGTTAACAAATCGACTGCCATATTCCGAAACTCATTAAATCTTCTTCGGATATCGAATAGCTTTTCGAATTCACCTGATGAGAGTGGCTCTTTACGCCATTGCCAAAGAACGGTACGCAACTTATCTTCTTCATGAAAACAGACTCCGTGGTCACAGACAAACAACTCTCCCGTTCGCGAAGGTAAGAGGTGACCAATTTTCCGGTCGGTATTATTAATAAGAGAATCAAAGATGACCACGGAACGAAGCCGTTCGTCCCGAGATTGTGCTAAATCGATGATGTCTACATTTTCATCAATGTCAATCCATTCTTGCACCGAACCTGGCCCAAATGGCCCTTCGCGCAAGGTAGTGAATGGCACCACATTGAATTGACCAAAAACGCTAAACAAATAGGCGGCAACTTCTCGAGCGGCTAACGTGCCATCTGGAAAATCCCAAAGCGGTCGTTCGCCCGCTACCGGTTTATAGATCACTGGAATTTCAGGACCATCTTCGACAGTTATGTGACCGTAGAGCGTCGCATTTGAGGCATCGACTAATCGTCCGGTGACAGAAAGTTTGCCACTGGAGATTATTTCTCTAACGTCGATAACCATTTGCCCTCGGACAAACATGCCCTTGAGGATCTAACGGAGCGCCACAAAATTGACACGGAGGGCGTCCTGCACCGATAAGCGCAAAGGAATCAAGAGCAAAGATGAGTGCAGCGTCCATGAGAAGAGTAACTCGAAGTAAGGGTGGCCCTTCATCGCTATCTTCAACGATTTCACTCTCATCTCCCCCCTGTGCTTCGATAATCAATTCTTCATTTTGCGCGTTCCATGTCAAAGAGAGCGCAGTGACTCGAAATTCTTCACTAAATGGCGTTGCGAGCTGCGGTATCACTCTGTTCTTTCTTTTGAAATCTGCGGCTTTGCCGATCTTTAATTCTTTAAAGAGAGCAACAATCCGTTCTGACAGAATTGCTAATTGGCCCTTCTCTAGCGCAACCGAAATATTCCGCCTCCCGTCGACTGCTTGCAGGTAAAACGTTCGTTCTCCTGGCATGCCGACAGTTCCCGAGATAAATCTCTCTGGAAAGGTGAAGTTATGTATTTCGCGCACTAGTTCACTTCCTCTCAGCCTTTTCCTTCTATTTTCTTTCCGTCGGTAAGTGGGCGGTGCTCTCCGCCAAGTAGTGACTTGAAGTTGCTGGCAACTATTGAAGATAGCTCGTGTTCTGTTCGATTATATTGAAGAAGTTTTGCCTTACCTTCGCCGAAATGGGCCACAGTTATGGAGCCGGGTTCAACTACGAGCGATTGAAAATTATTTAATTCCATATTTAAAATGTTAGAAATTAGAAATTTAATAATATCTCCATGGCTTACAACTATGAAGTTACGATTATCTGTTGAAATTTCTTGCAATTGTTTATAGAAATCTGCAACTCGACGCCAAACTGCTGCAAAATTTTCTCCTCGCGGAAAGGTAACTTCTGCAGGGTTCTGCTGCACCTGTGTCCACAGACTTTCAGTTGCCAACTCCTCAAGCTTGCGACCGCTCCATAACCCATAATCAGGTTCTATGATTCGAGGTTCGGTCTGCACTGCGATGTTGTTGCCGAACTCTCTGAGCCAGGGGGTAATAGTTTCCAAGCACCGTTCGAGGGGGCTAACAAAAACACGTTCTATGGGTAGTGGTCCGAGTAATCGTGCGAGGTTCTTACTCTGCTCAACTCCACTTTGATCAAGCCGAATGCCTGGGTTTTGACCAGCCAAAATTCCATCCGCATTGGCGGTACTACGCGCGTGGCGAATAAGAATTACCGTGCCCAATGCTTTCCTCCTAGATACTCTCCCACCTAGAGGCTAGCGAAGATAGCGAGGAAGTGCAGTCGATGGATATCCGCCAGTTGGGCGCAAGTGGTCTTCGGGTATCTGCCCTTGGTTTAGGGACGATGACCTGGGGGCGAGATACCGATGAACATGAAGCTGCCGAACAGATGCGGGCTTTCTTGGATTACGGCGGCACGCTCATCGATACCGCTGCAATTTTTGGCGATGGAGATAGCGAACGGGTTGTTGGTGGACTCCTTAATACGTTGGCGCCTCGAGAAGAGGTAGTTATCGCCAGCAAAGCAGGGATGACGAAAACGGGGGTTGATAATTCTCGTGGAGCTCTGCTGAAAGATTTAGATGAATCGTTAAAAAGGTTGCGGACAGATTATTTAGATATCTGGATGGTGCAACGCTGGGATGAAACAGTTCCGTTAGAAGAAACGTTGTCAGCGTTAGAACTTGCGGTTTCAAGCGGGCGAGTTCGATACATAGGAATTTCGAATTTTTCAGGGTGGCAAACTGCGCGGGCTTTCACTCTTTTAGAACGTTCAATTCCGCTCTCTGTCACTGAGAATGAATATTCACTACTCAACCGGAGCGCAGAAAACGAATTGCTTCCATGCGCGATAGATGTTGGTTTAGGAGTGCTTGCTTGGTCTCCTCTCGGACGAGGTGTTCTTACCGGTAAGTACCTCAATGGCGTGCCGGCAGATTCTCGCGGCGCGAGTCCGCATTTGGGCCCATTCGTCTCTCCTTATTTGGAACCGCGAGCTCGTCAGATTGTGCAAGCGGTAAGTATGGCTGCAGATGGTTTGGGGTCAGCGCCTTTAGAAATCGCACTTGCTTGGGTACGTGATGCACCTGGCGTCACAAGTGCGATTGTTGGTGCGCGAAGCGCTGCGCAGTTGCGCGGAATTTTACGGGTAGATGAAATCGAATTGCCGGCTGTTGTCCGCAGCGCTTTGGATGATGTGAGCGCGACGTGATTACCTACGAGTATCACCTTGTGCGGGTTCCTCGAGGAACGAAAAAAAGTGTTGTGCAAAAAATGTTAGCGGAATTCGCAGAAAGAGATCGTTGGATCTTAGATCGGGTGCGGATTTATCCTGATGGAAGACATCTAGTACAACTTAAGCGAAAAGTTTGGCGACCAGAAATGGAATTCGAACAATTACCCCCACTGTAACTTGCCAAAAAAGCCTTTAAGCCCGTTGTAAAAAACGATCTAGCGCCTCTGCGCCAAAACGA
Source organism: Candidatus Fonsibacter lacus (assembly GCA_009921625.1). Classification (GTDB taxonomy): domain Bacteria; phylum Actinomycetota; class Actinomycetes; order Nanopelagicales; family Nanopelagicaceae; genus IMCC26077. The sequence continues at coordinate 17,179 of RFXN01000003.1, forward strand.
ATCGCAGAGACTGGTACCCGCTCATCGATTCCATGAAAAAGAGCCATGAAATCAAGTTCAGGTGGCAACTTCAAAGGAGAGAAACCATAACCAGCAATACCTAGTTTTGAAAGGCCTTTATTGTCAGTGCCGCCACTCATGACATACGGCACCGGAATACCCTCCGGATCACAATCTTTAATAGCGGCACACATGGCATCAACTAACTCTCCGGTAAACGGTACTTCTAATGCCACGTCATGAATGATTGGTTTAACGGAAATGTTAGATCCAGCAAGTTCTTTAATAGTTGAAATAAATTCATCTTCAAAACCTGGGAGGAATCTCCCATCGATTACGGCGCGAGCGTATTGCGGGATGACATTCTCTTTATAACCTGCAGTGAGCATCGTTGGATTTGCGGTGTTCTGGGTGGTTGCGCCAATCATTCGAGCCATAGATCCGAGTTCATTAACAATTGCCGCTGGATTCTTCTCATCGAATTCTTTGCCAAGAGTTCGCGCTACCGTAGTGAGAAAGGTGCGAAGGGTTTCGGTGATTCGTATTGGCCACTGGTGAGTGCCAATGCGTGAAACCGCTTCAGCAATAGCGGTCACGGAATTCTCTTTGTTAACCATGGAGCCATGCCCTGCTTTCCCCGCTGCGGTCAACTCCATCCAATACATACCTTTTTCAGATGTCTCTACCAAGTAGAGCCGTTTGCCATTACTTAACGTTGCGGAGAATCCGCCCACTTCAGAAATCGCCTCATTACATCCCGCGAAAGCCTCAGGATGATTTTTAACTATCCAATTAACTCCGTATGTACCGCCAGCTTCTTCATCCGCGAAAAATGCAAGGACGATATCTCGTTCCGGAATGTAGCCGCTGCGATACCAATCCTTGGCAACGGCAAGAATCATCGCATCCATATCTTTCATATCTACGGCGCCTCTACCCCAAATTTCGCCATCGATAATTTCGCCAGACCAAGGATCTCTTTGCCAATCCGCCGCATCCGCAGGGACGGTATCTAGGTGGCCGTGGACAACTAAGCCTGGACGCGTGTTATCTCTTCCCTTTATTCGAGCAACAACGTTAACTCTCGTGTCAGCGGACTGATAGATGGTAGGCGTAAGTCCACAATCTTTTAGGTAGTCCGCGACATATTCCGCGACTGCACGCTCATCACCTTTGCCCCCACCATGATTGACGCTGGGGATGCGAATTAATTCCTGACAGAGGCGAACCGCTTCGGCACCAAGTTCTTCATAATCTGTCTCCCGCATGGCTCTATCTTCCTACATCGTTCCTAGCTTTCCCATCATTCTCGTTATCTCCGTTATCTCCGTTATCTTCGTTATCTCCCTTATCTCTAGCCGCTACTCACGCTGCAACTAGCGGTTTGATGGGCTCAATAGGCGTTGGTAGGCTCTCACCTCTCAATGTGATCAGTTCCGTGCCGATTAAATTGAGAGGCTCACCTCGTCCGGGTGGCGGAATTGGCAGACGCGCTAGCTTGAGGTGCTAGTGCCCGAAAGGGCTTCGGGGTTCAAGTCCCCGTTCGGACACAAGTTTTAAAGAGCAAGTGCGGGTAAAGATAGAACTTGCCGGGGTTAATTTTATTGATGTCTATCACCGTCGTGGTCAATATCCACTGCACTTGAGTGATGGAACAGGTAGCGGAATCGGGATTGAAGGTATCGGTAGAACACCGGATGGTCATCGAATCTTTTGGTTAAACGCTCTTGGCTCCTACGCTCAAGAAATTAATCTGTTCGCTAAAGATATAACTGCACTACCCAAAACATCGCTAGCAAATGAAGAGATACTCCCTCTTCTCTGTCAGGGGCTAACCGCACATTATTTAGTTGACTCTGCTTTTAGGGTGGAACAGGGGCAATGGGCGCTGGTCACTGCAGCAGCAGGCGGAGTAGGACTTCTACTCACCCAACTTCTAAAAATTAGAGGGGCCAATGTAATTGCTCTGGCCTCAACTTCTAAAAGAGCAGTGCTCGCAAAAGAACATGGCGCTGACCTTGCAGGTACCTATCGCGAGCTCGAAGAATTAACAGCGAAAGCCACGGGTGGCGCTGGCGTTGATGTGGTTTTTGATTCTGTTGGAAAAGATTATTTCGATATCTGCTTAAGTTCCTTAACTTCTTCGGGAATGTATGTTCTTTATGGAGCAGCAAGTGGCCCGGTGCCTCCATTCGATTTAATGCGCCTTAATTCCAAATCATTAGCTATTAGAAGGCCAACTCTGGCTACGTATACAGCAACCGAAGCAGAGCGAATTCGGCGCTTGACTGATTTGATTACGCTTGCCGAAGGGAAACTTCTCCGTTATCCCCGCACGAAGATATTTTCGCTAAGCGAAGTCAAATCTGCACATCAATTAATCGAATCCCGATCTTATACCGGAAAAATCGGGATTGATCCATGGAAGATCTAGCACGTATGGTGGCAATTATTGTCACCTTCCCTCTTTTAATATCTCCCTTAGTCTTTCTCGCTCTGCGATTTACAAATCGTCGCTGGGTGATGCTACTTTCGATTCCCTTGACGCTTATAAGTGCAATTTTTGGAGTGCTGCTTTTACTTAGCGAAATAGGCGTTGTTGGGCGGGCCTTTGGGCTCTGGGGAATCCTATTTGCACTTGCTTCGTCGCGGATTATTTGGCGCAAAATTCTAGAGATGAGAAGAGAAAAAACAGATCGCCCACACGAGAGTGAGTAGGGTTAGGGACATGAGTACACCAGAATCAAGCGAACTGCGTTACGCGCGCAATCTGATTCGTGATGTGCCTGATTACCCATCTCCCGGAATCTTGTTTCGAGATTTAACTCCGATGATTGCAGATGGTCGAGCACTCCGAGCGGTAGTTGATGCCCTGGGGTCCCCAGCGGCAGACGCTACGCATTTTGCAGGACTTGAAGCGCGAGGTTTTATATTTGCTTCCGCGATTGCAGCTCGCCTAGAAAAAGGCTGCGTTCTTCTTCGGAAACCTAACAAGTTACCCCGCGAGAAATTCTCGGTTTCATATCAATTGGAGTATGGAACAGATGCGATTGAAATTCATAAGGATGCTTTAACGCGATCAGATAAGGTACTAATAGTTGATGATGTCCTGGCAACGGGAGGAACTCTCTGTGCGGCCATTGAATTACTGGCAAAGACTCCTGCGACCTGTCTTGGCAGCGCCGTGGTAGCTGAAATCGCCCTCCTTCAAGGGCGAGAGCGAATCGGTAATCTCTACCCTAAACATCAATTACGCGCGCTATTTACTCTCTAGCTTTATTCCAAAGTAATTAAATCGTAGTAATCATCGCGCCAGAGATCTTCGTCGCCATCTGGAAGTAATAACACTCGCTCAGGAGCTAGTGCGCTTACCGCTCCCTCATCATGTGTTACCAACACTATTGCGCCTTGATATTCACGTAGCGCTCCGAGTATCTCCTCACGCGAGGCAGGATCAAGGTTATTTGTTGGTTCGTCGAGCAATAGAACGTTTGCGGCGCTTACCACCAATTGCGCTAAGGCTAATCGAGTTCGTTCACCACCACTGAGCACTTTTACCGGTTTAAATACATCGTCCCCGCTAAAGAGGAATGTCCCAAGAACGTTACGCGCTTCGCCTTCACTGATATCAACACGCGCTTTTAACATATTTGCCAGCACAGTTTCTTCGTAATTGAGTGATTCGTGCTCCTGGGCGTAGTAACCCAGCCTTAACCCATGCCCCGGTGCAACTGCCCCGGTATCAGGCTCTAACTCGCCAGCAAGCATTCGCAGCAAAGTTGTTTTGCCTGCGCCATTTAGCCCCAAAATAACTACTCGAGATCCCTTATCAATTGCTAGGTCTACATCGGTAAAAACCTCGGTCGAACCGTACGACTTACTTAACTCCGCAGCGGTGAGCGGAGTTTTCCCACATGGAGCAGGAGATGGAAAACGGAGTTTTGCAACCTTATCTTTTGCTCGCTCTCCTTCAGTTGACGCCATAATTTTCTCTGCCCGTTTAAACATGCTCTGCGCCGCTTTAGCTTTACTCGCTTTTGCGCGCATTTTCTCGCCTTGCTTTTGGAGAATTTCAGCGCGTTTTTCAGCTATTGCGCGTTCTTTCTTTCTCCGATGTTCATCTTGTTCACGGGCTAAAAGGTAATTTCGCCATCCCATATTATAAACATCAATCACGTTACGATTAGCATCCAGGTAGAAAATTCGATTAACTACCGTTTCAATCAATTTTACATCGTGGCTGATGATGACTAAGCCACCTGAATACTTGCCCAAGAAATCACGGAGCCAGATTATTGAATCTGCATCTAGATGGTTTGTTGGTTCATCCAAATATCTTTTCAGGCAATCCAAGATTGGTTGCAATCGCTTCTGCATCAGAAGTTGCGCTATAGCCGCCGGCGCTTTGAAACTCTTCTTCAGCTCGAGCGTACCGTTCCAAAACTTTTTCGAGCTCAGTGCCTTCGCTAGAACTCATCTTCTCTTCTAAAATTCGCATCCGATCGGCAATAGCATCTAAACCTCGAACTGAGAGAATACGGTTAATCACCGTTCCCTCTTCATCTCCGGTGCGAGGATCTTGAGGTAGATAACCAATACTTCCCGCGCGTAATACTTGGCCGCCTGCAGGAAGCGTCTCCCCTGCTAGTACTTTTGCGAAGGTTGATTTGCCGGCGCCATTACGCCCTACTAATCCGATTCGATCCCCATGGTTAATACGTACCGAAACATCGGCAAGCAACAACCGAGCGCCCGCCCTCAATTCGACGCTTGCAGTGGAAATCATAGAGAAGATGCTCTCACGAAATATTCTCGATAAACTCCAACTCCCCAAGATAACCGGAGCCCCGGAGTAACTCTTACGCTGACGGAGTAATAAATGGCTAATGCGCGTGGATATGCGGTAATGAAAGCGAAGGCAGACCTAGTTCCCTTCTCATTTGAACGGCGAGCGTTACGTCCAGGCGATGTGGAGATATCAATCAGCCATGCTGGTATCTGTCATTCTGACATTCATCAAGGGCGTGAAGAATGGGGCCAAGCGATCTTCCCCATGGTTCCAGGACATGAAATTGTTGGACGCGTACGGGGCATTGGTGACGATGTTCGCGGTTTTACCGTTGGTCAACTAGTAGGTGTTGGAGTTTTTATTGACTCATGTCGAAAGTGTGAGAACTGTCTTGCAGGGCTTGCGCAATATTGCTTTGAAGGAATGACTGGAACTTATAACACTATAGAACGAGACGGCACCACCGTTAATGTGTGCCGGCATCACTCTTTACTCGCCACTTCGTCATTGGCAGGCTGGGCCTGGCAAGCGAGTAGGAATTATCGGTCTTGGTGGTCTAGGTCATATGGGATTGAAGTTTGCTCATGCGATGGGCGCCCATGTCACTGTCTTTTCGCACTCTGAGAAAAAGAAGAGTGATGCTGAAACTATGGGCGCAGATGCTTTTGTTGCATCTCCTGGAGAGGATTACTTCAAGAAAAATATCAATTCATTTGATTTGATCCTTAACACAGTATCTGTAGATGTAAATCTTGAAAATTACCTTTCGCTCCTTCGCCTTGATGGAACATTGGTACTTATTGGCTTACCTGGAAAGCCGTATCAAGTTCCTGCTGGAGTTCTTCTCGGAAAACGTCGTCGATTAGCTGGCTCCATGATTGGTGGTGTACCCGAACTTCAAGAAATGCTCAACTTCTGTGGTGCGAACGGAATCACTAGCGATGTCGAATTGATCGACCCCGATTACATTAACAAAGCTTGGGAGCGAACGGTTGCCAGTGATGTTAAATATCGGTTTGTCATTGATGCCAGTAAGTTTTAAAATGCAATAGCTATTGCCGTTGCTAATATTGGAGTAACAAACAGAGCGGGAAGCATATCTCCGATTGCGATTGTTTTTATTGATAACAGTCGCAACCCGATTCCCACGAGCAGTAAACCCCCAACGCCAGTGATAGCGTCAATTTGATAATCGGAGAGCACTTTGCCGAGGAAAGCGCCAATAAGCGACCAGGCCCCTTGGTAAATCAAGACGCTAATTGCTGAAACCGCCACACCCCATCCAAGAGCAGCAGCGAATGCAATCGCTGCAAAGCCATCCATAATGCTTTTAAGAATCAATAACTCATGACCTGTTCCTAGGCCATCGCTAAAACAAGGGAAGCGGAGACAAATCCAGTAATGAAATTTGCATCGTTCTCCCTCGAAAATCTTGACCGCAATGTATCGCCAGTTCGTTCAAGTCGATTTTCGATTCTTAAGAGTGATCCAATTAGACCGCCGATTAATAAACCGCCCAAAGTGATCAGAATTGGTTTACCAGAACCGACGGCATCAAGATAACTCTTGTTCCACAAGGCCGCACACGCACTTGCACCACTAATAAATGTCACTAAGCCCAGAGCATCTGTTATCAATGTTCTTGTGCGATGAGGTATTTTTGAACCCACCGCAACGCCTATGGTGCTACCGATTATAATGGTTACAACGTTAACTACCGTGCCAATCATGAAAATTTCCAAAATGAGAGTGCGCCAATTATCAGACAGTAGAAAGCAAATGGATAAAGCGTATGAGTTTTAAACCAGCGAACTAGAAAAGCAATCGATACGTATGTGCAGAGAGCTGAGATTATTGATCCGACAATAACGGGCCCGAGGATTTGTTGAATCTCTGGGTCAAATAGTTTTGGCAATTTAAGTATGCCCGCACCAAAGATGACCGGTGCGGCTATCAGGAAAGCAAAATCTGATGCTGCAGTGTGAGATAAACCACGAGCAAGACCGGCAGACATTGTTATTCCAAATCTACTAATTCCCGGGAAAAGCGCAGTTGACTGAGCAATCCCGATAAGTAGGGCTTGTGAATTACTAATTTCATCCGAATCTGTCAGCTCTTTTTTAATTCGAGACTTCTTAAAAACTTCAATAGCGATGAGAATCAAACCGTTAAGAAAGAGAAATCCCCCGACGGCAAACGGATCGCTAAAAAGTTCCCCGACTTGATCTTGAAAGAGCACTCCCAAAAGAGCTACTGGAATCGTGGCAATCAGAATCTTCCAGATTAATTGCTCTGAAGCTTCTAGGCCTTGGCGCTTTGCTATTTTTGGAACACTAACAAAAAAGGCTCTAATTAATAAAAGCCACCTATCTCGAAAAAACCAGATTAAAACTAAAGAGCTAGCAACATGTAAGGCAATAATTAAAAGTAGATATGGAGATTCCCCTGATGTTTCAGCAGCGAGAAATTTCTCCCAACTTCCACCAATCCATGCTGGGACTAGGACTGAATGGCCCAAACTGGAAACTGGAAAAAGTTCGGAGATTCCCTGTAGCGCACCAGTGATGATGGCTTGTATGTAGGAGAGTTGACTCTCAAGTGATTTCACTATTACAGGGTACGCGACTACCCTCTGTTAAATGCGGAGATTCTTCTCTCACACAATTCCGATGACGCCCTGGCGAGCAGCGAGTCAGTGGCAACTTTCGCTCTCTCGTTTATCCCTACTTACCGTTGGGTTGATAATTTTTGGAATAGGTGACGGTTTTCTGATAATTACTCATCTAGGCAATGCACCGTGGAGCGTTTTAGCGCAAGGGCTCTCATTAAAACTGGGAATATCTATTGGATGGGCAACTTTTTCGGTCTCCACCGCAGTGCTCTTGCTCTGGATACCTTTTCGCCAACGTCCAGGGGCAGGAACGATTGCCAACATTCTGGTGATTGCTCTAGCAATCGATCTGACAGTGGCTTGGATCCCTGCGCCGGAGAAGCTTCTGCTACGCATTCTGATGATGATTGTCGGCGTAGCCCTAGTCGGGGCCGGGTCAGCTATCTACCTCACCTGTGGCCTAGGTCCAGGCCCTCGTGATGGCCTGATGACCGCCCTGCATTATGCAACGGGCTTCTCTGTGGCGCGGGTACGAGCCGGCATAGAAGGCGTCGTCCTCGCCCTGGGCTGGGTCCTAGGTGGCCGGGTTGGTCCAGGAACGCTTGTCTTTGCACTAGGCATAGGTGGCAGCGTGGCTCTCTGGCTCACCGTCGTCGGACATCTGACAAGAAATACTCCTCAGTAACTGAAAATTCCCTGAGGGTTTGGGTACGTTTGAGGCCTTCCCTCGGTATCACGAGCCGTCATTTCGTGGCGGGGTCGTAAACACCCCCGAAACCAAAATAGTTGAGAGGGATACATGCTCGCTTGTCACCTTCTTCACGATGGCCTACATCGTCGCCTTAAACCCGTTGATCATCGGTCTATCCAAAGATGCTGATGGGAAATTTATCGGTGGAGACGCTCCAAATCTTGCAAAGATTGCTGCTGTAACGGCGCTAGTTGCTGGAGTCCTAACAATCCTCATGGGAGTTTTTGCAAACTTCCCACTCGCATTAGCTACCGGCCTCGGTCTAAACACCTTCGTCGCCGTTGGCATTGCGTCAAAGATGAGCTGGCAAGAGGCGATGGGCCTTGTAGTACTCGAAGGCATCATCATTCTCGTTCTTGTTCTCACCGGATTCCGCGTAGCAGTCTTCCGCGCGGTACCAACCCAATTGAAGATTGCAATCTCCGTTGGTATTGGTCTCTTTATTGCGCTGATTGGACTCGTTGATGCTGGTTTCGTTCGTAGGACCGGCAATGGACCGGTTCCAGTTCAACTTGGAGATGGTGGAAACCTTGTTGGTTGGCCCATTGTTGTTTTCGCCTTTGGACTATTCCTCACCATCCTCTTGATGGTTAAACGCGTGAAAGCAGCAATCTTGATCAGCATCGTTGCATCAACAGTACTTGCAGTCATCATTGAGACCTCTCTCAAGATTGGTCCTAACTTCATTGCTCCAGATAAAGTCAATCCAAAGGGTTGGGGCTTAAACGTTCCAGCGCTACCGGAGAAGATTGTCTCCACGCCTGACTTCAGCATCATTGGAAGTTTCAATCTATTTGGCGCATTCACAAGAATCTCTGTCATTGCTGCCATCTTAATTGTCTTTACTCTTTTACTCGCAGACTTCTTTGACACTATGGGCACCATGACAGCCATTGGTCAAGAAGCTGGACTTAATGATAAAGAAGGAACACCACCAAACGCTAACAAGATTTTGATTGTTGATTCGATTGCTGCAGCTGCCGGCGGCGCTGCTTCAATTTCTTCGAACACCTCTTATATTGAATCAGCATCTGGCGTTGGTGAGGGAGCACGTACAGGTCTTGCCTCTGTTGTTACAGGAATCTGTTTCTTGTTGACAACATTCTTGGCCCCACTTGTTGCGATTATTCCTTACGAAGCCGCTACCCCAGCGCTCGTTATTGTCGGCTTCCTCATGATGACTGGTATTAAAGATATTGATTGGAGCGATTTGGGAATTGCAATTCCTGGATTCCTTACAATCATTCTTATGCCATTTACATACAACATCACTGTTGGTATCGGCGCTGGATTTGTTACCCACGTGTTAATCAGACTATTCCAAGGTCAAAGCAAAAAGATTCACCCCTTGCTTTGGATTGTCTCGGCTCTATTTATGGTTTATTTCCTCAGTTCACCGATCAATGAGTGGATTGGTTAATAACTTCATAAAGTTTCAAATGGTTACAAATACCTGGAAATACCTGGAAATACCTGGATTGATAAAATCTAGCGGCGAGAGAATCACCACGATTCTCGCCGCTAGATTTTTTATGTGAGTCTCCAATCAATTGGTTCCATTCTCTCCTTCTTCAGAATCTCATTGACTTTAGAAAAAGGTTGCGAGCCAAAAAAGCCCCGGTATGCCGAGAGAGGTGATGGGTGGGGCGATGCTAGAACGTGCTTGAACCCCAATTCACGTGCTGTTTGCTCTGCAGATTTGCCCCATGCGATTACTGGGATGTCCCGTGGTACGAGTGATCTTAAGATTGAATCGGTAATAACTTCCCAACCTTTTCCCTTATGAGCAAGTGGAGCGCCAGGAGCAACAGTCAGTATGCGATTAAGAAGCAAAACTCCATTGTCTACCCAATTACCGAGATGTCCCGTTGTTGGTGGGGGGAAACCCAGATCGCTCTCATACTCAGCAAAAATATTACGAAGCGATGGTGGTAGTTTCTTTATAGGGATAGCTGAGGGTACTGAAAAGGCTAAGCCTTCTGCCATTCCTGGAGATGGATAGGGATCTTGACCAATAATGATTACTCTCACTGATTCGCGTGGCAAGCTCAGACTCTTGAAAATTAACTCTTGTTTCGGAAAAAATTCCGCCCTACTTAACGTCTCTAATATTGCGGAGATTCGATCCGAATGAGGTTTAATAACTTCATTCCAACTATTATCCATAGCGCTAAATTACGCTCGCGCGAACCAACGTTGCCCATCGTATGCAAGAGAAATCGGAATATTAAAAGTTGCAGAGAGCGAATCTGGCGACAAAGTACTCATAATTGGCCCTGCTGCAACCACATTACCTTCTCTAATTAGAAGAACGTGAGTAGTGCCAAAAGGAATCTCCTCAACATGGTGGGTTACTAAAACGCTCGTTGGCGAGGTTGGATCTAGCGCAAGAGCGGAAAGTCTGCGAACGAGATCTTCTCGAGCACCAAGATCTAGACCCGCCGCTGGTTCATCTAAAATTAAGAGTTCAGGATCTGGCATCAAAGCGCGCGCAATTTGAACTCGCTTACGCTCCCCCTCGCTCATTGTGTAAAAAAGTTGGTCCCGACGATCGCCTACACCAAACTGATGAAGTAGAGCCAACGCTCGAGATTCATCCCACAAGTCATATAGTTCGCGCCATCTTCCGGTAACTGCGTATGCGGCGGTCATAACTACATCTACAGCGCGCTCTTCTGGAGGGATGCGGTCTGAGAGCGCCGCGCTGGCCAGCCCTATTCGCGGGCGCAATTCAAAGATATCTACCTTGCCGAGCGTTTCATCAAGTATCTCTACTTGGCCGCTTGTTGGATGCATCAACGTGGCTGCTATTTGTATCAGCGTGGTCTTGCCTGCTCCATTGGGGCCCAGAATGACCCATCGCTGCCCTGCCTCAACCTGCCAATTGAGTGGGTGAAGAATCTCCTTCTGGCCCCTTCGTAGGGTTACCTGAGAGAACTTAAGGACCGACACAGATGGAGAACTTACCGCACCAGTGATGTGTTAGAGCTTGCACGCGGCGCATGTGGCGACAGATAACCTTCTCTCATGAGCACGGTGGTGATTCTGAGCGGTATGGATCGCCCTGGGATTACCCAAACCCTTTTTGAAGAGATTGACTCTCTGGGAATCTCCCATGCCATCTCGGATATCGAACAAGTGGTAATCCACGGCCATCTCATTCTTACCTTGGCGCTAGAGATATCTCCCGAAATTCGAAATTCAGTGCTCGGCAAGCTCGATTCCTATGCGGCCACTCATGGATTGGAGCTACGCGCAGAAGAGGCCGACCATCAGCATATCGAAACTGACACTGCAGATTCATTTGTACATGTAACCGTTATGGGGCGCGAGTTAACCGCTGGACCATTAGGAAAGATAGCGTCAATTGTTCGAGAAGCTGGTGGAAATATTGAGAGAATTTTTCGTATTGCGCACTATCCAGTCACAGCCATCGAACTTCTCGTATCAAACGTTGTTGTCGACAATATAAAGAAATCTCTCGCCGAAGTTGCAAACACGACTGCGATAGATATCGGCGTGCAGTCCGGTGGTTTGCAACGCCGCGCAAAAAAGCTTGTTGTCCTTGATGTCGATTCCACGTTAATCCAGCAAGAGGTAATCGAATTACTTGCCGAACATGCCGGCGTGGGCCCCAAAGTCAAAGAGATTACTGACCGGGCAATGAATGGCGAGATTGATTTTGCACAAGCACTGCAAAAACGAGTCGAGCTTTTAACAGGCTTATCAGAGAAAATTATCGATGAAGTAAGAGGCCAGATTACGTTAACCCCAGGAGCTCGGACTTTGATTCGGACCTTGAAGAAATTGCATCACAAAGTGGGTATTGTCTCCGGTGGATTTACCGAAGTAATCACGCCCATAGCGCAAGAATTAGGTATCGATTTTATTGCTGCTAATCATTTAGAGATAAGAGATGGAAAATTAACCGGCAAAACCAAGGGCGAGATTATTGACCGAGCCGGAAAAGCAAATGCGCTTCGCCAGTTTGCAGCGCTTGCTGATGTAGATTTGGCGGATACCGTGGCAATTGGTGATGGCGCCAACGATCTCGATATGATTGCCCTTGCGGGATTAGGTATTGCCTTCAATGCGAAGCCAGTAGTTAGAGCTAGCGCCGACACCTCAGTCAATACTCCATATCTTGATTCTGTGCTCTACCTCTTAGGGATTCCTGGAAACGAAATTTAAAGGCGACATGCGTGGATATCTGTGACCAGAATTCCACGCGCTCCGATTGCCCATAAATCATCCATAACTTTCTGGGCATTCTTTCGCGGCACCATCGCTCGAACCGCTGACCAACCCTCAACACGTAGTGGTGAAATTGTCGGCGATTCAAAACCTGGAGTAATGGCGCAGGCTTGATCTATTAGATCACTCTTTATGTCGTAATCCATCAGTACATATTGGCGGGCAATAATGACTCCAGTTAGTCGTCGTATCAGATTAGTGCTCTCTTCAGATTGTTCTTTGGCGCCAATTAAGACTGCTTCACTCTCCAAGATAGGTTCGCCGATAATTGCTAGACCGGCTTGTTTAAGGGTTGTGCCAGTAGATACAACATCTGCGATTGCATCGGCGACACCTAATTTTATTGAACTTTCAACTGCGCCATCGAGCGAGACTATCTCTGAATTTATCCTCAAACGTTTTAAGGCCTGGGTAAGGATTCCAGGATATGATGTAGCGATTCGTTTACCTTGCAGAGCGCTCTCAGTTGTTGAATTTGCTAGACCCGCTGGTAGCGCGAAGCGGAAAGTAGATTTTCCATAGCCAAGCTTTAATAAGATTTGCGCGTTAACTTCAGAATCAATCAACAGATCTTCACCGGTGATTCCTAAATCAAGTTCGCCCGATGAAACGTAAATAGCGATATCTCGAGGTCTAAGGTAATAAAATTCGATATCGTTTTCAGAATCTATGGTTACCAAATCCCGAGCGTCTGTCCGTTGGCGGTAACCAGCTTCGCTCAGAATTCGAATAGAATCCTCGGCTAAAGAGCCTTTATTTGGCAGCGCAATTTTTAACAAGTTGCTCTCCTAAAGCCGCTCATAGACATCATCAACATTAATTCCCCTGGCAAGCATCAAAACTTGTAGGTGGTAGAGCAGTTGACTTATTTCTTCAGCTAAATTCTCATCGCTTTCATACTCTGCTGCCATCCAAACTTCCGCAGCCTCTTCGACAATTTTTTTACCAATTCCATGTACTCCGAGATCAAGGAGTTTCCCAGTGCCTGAAGTGTCATGCGGGGCTATGCCATAATCCCGGTCAGAGAGCTCATCCCAGAGGTCATCAAAACTTTTCATATGGAAAGGGTATCTGAGGTGGCAGGCTCGGCGCTTCCAAACAGCGAAAACGCTTACATAGTGGCGAGTTCGCGAAGATGTTCCACCATTTGCGCTGGGTTGTCAGATTTATAAACGGCAGATCCAGCTACAAAGGTATCCGCTCCTGCTTCAGCGGCAAGTTGAATAGTGTTCGGAGATATGCCGCCATCTACTTGAAGCCAAACTCCACGGTCATTCTTGCCGAGCGCCTTGCGCACGGATTTAACCTTTTCAAGCATTTCCACCATAAAACTTTGACCGCCAAAACCTGGTTCAACCGTCATGACCAATACCATATCTATTTCATCGCATAATTCTTCTATCGCTGAAAAACTGGTTTCCGGTTTTACTGCAACACCAACTCGAGCGCCTCGGGCATGAACATCATTGATTATCGCTCGCGGATTACTCGCTGCTTCGAAATGAAAAGTGACACTTGCGCTCCCCATCTCCGCAAATGCAGGAGCAGCCATTTCAGGCTCAACAACCATTAAATGTGAATCAACGGGTATCGGGCACTCTGCGATTATCTCGCTAGCTCGTTGAAAGTCGAAAGTGAAGTTGGGTACAAACTTATTATCCATGATATCGAGATGTATGAGATCAGATACTGCAGATACTATAGCAATCTCTTCATTTAGGCGCGAGAAATCAGCATTGAGAATACTTGGAGTGATGCGAATATCCACGGGATAACGATATCAAGCGGAAGTTATATCTTTGTGAATAACGCAAGATACATAGCATCTGTTTTATGAACTCCGGGCCACAATTGAACATCTGGTCGATTCTCAAGTTCCATGCCCGCAGGGAAGAAACTGCGAGCGTCAACGCTCCTAATCTCTGGAAAATTTTCAAGTACCCATTCACGATTTTCGACAGTCTCCTCAATTAGTGGTGAGCACGTCACATAACCCAAAACTCCCCCTGGATGAAGCAGTTCTATTGCGGAAGTCAAAAGAGAGCGCTGCAGCGAAACCAATGGCTTGATATCTGAAGGTTTTTTACGTAAGCGAGCATCGGGCCTACGACGGAGCGCTCCCAAACCTGAACATGGCGCATCGAGCAATATTAGAGCGGCGCTTTCGGGAGCAACTGGAGGTTTGCTACCGTCAGCAACTACAAGTGAATTGGTAACCCTACGCATTAATTGCGCGCGATGTTCTGAAATCTCCAGCGCTATGAAATCTCTTTTTTTCTCGAGAGCCCAGCGATTTAGCAACGCTGCCTTGCCTCCAGGCCCCGCACACATATCTAGCCATATTCCTGGCGCATCACCAGCAGCAGAGTAGAGAGCCTGCGCGACCAAATATGAACCTTGATCTTGAACACCAGCAGTTCTGTTATGGATCTCGATTAAAGATTCAGGATTTCCGTTGACATATCTTCCTTGCGGAACCCATTCACACATCTCACTTTGATCCAAACTTGCAGTGGACCACGTTGCTCCAGGATATATAACTACGCTCACCTTCGGATTACGGTTGTTTGCCGCCAGCTCGCACTTGACCTCATCCATATTTTGGCGCCGCCTTGAATACTCTTCAACAATCCACTTAGGGTGAGCAAATTCAATCGAGAGTGAGTCAATTACAGAACACTCTGATGTCAATTGATCGATCCAAACAGAGAGCGGTTTCTCACTGATTCGTCGAGCAACTGCATTGACAAATCCTGAGGCTGACCCTGTTTTATTTTTAACCGTTAAGCGAACTGCGCTATCTACTGGAGCATGTGCGGGAATGTTTAAAGTGAGTAACTGATGTGCAGTCATTCTAAGAATATTTCGCGGTACCACATCAATTTTGTTAATTTTTCTATCTGAGGTTTGTTCAATAATTCGATCATAAAGAAGTTGCATGCGCAGCGTGCCATACACTATTTCGGTTACAAAATTCCGATCCCTAGGCTCAAGGTCACTATTCTGTAAATAAGAAGGCACTAGCAGATTTGCATATGCGCCCTTCTCTTCCACATCTAACAGCGCACGCAAGGCCAGATTACGTGCGGCAAAACCAGGTTCATTTTTTTCTCGAGCGTCCCGCCTGTTATTCAAAGCGCTCGTATCTTTGCACTTTAGCTCCCCTGAGCCAATCCTGGGCTTTCATATCTTTCTTACCTGCAGGTTGTAAATCAATGACTTCTAATGCACCTTCACCACACGCAATAACCAACGAATTTTTATCGCTTAAAACCTGCCCTGGCGCAAAATCCACCGTCAATTTATTATCGTGAATGAGAGCTCGATGTATCAACATCCGTTCGCCTCGAAATACGCTCCATGCGCTGGGAGCTGGATTGAATGCCAAAATCTTTCTACAGATTACTTCTGCACTCTCCGTCCAATCAATTTCTACTTCCGACGCGGAAATTTTTGGCGCGAGTTGGAGTTTCCCTGAATAGTTGAATTCAGATTGAGGAACAGGAGGTAAACCCGCGATGATTTCTCGAATTTTGGGGACGACTTCGTCACTAGCTTCTGCAACTAATTTAGCCCACACTTCACCGGTAGTTAATCCAGAGATAAAAGGATTGAGAAATCTCTCAGGAATTATCCGTCCATAAGCCACTACGAAAACTAGATCAATCTCGCGAAGTTTCTGAGATACCTCATCCAAATTCTCATTTTCGAATATTGGAAGACTGTTCTCTTTCGCCCACTTACTGACAGGCGATGACACTGGCTCGCTACTTCTACCTCGGGGTTTTGGTGGATTTGTTAAAACGCCACAGACTTCTATATTACTTTGAAATATTTTATCAAAAAGTGGAAGCACCATTGCTGGTGTTCCCGCGAGAAAAATCCGCACTAGAAACCAAAACCACGTGTATCGTGTGGCGAGAGTCGAATTTCCGGCGCGGAAATTCCAAACCATTCGCTCTCTTTGATGTCATGCAGAGCTTTCTTTCGCGTTTCTTTATCCAAGCGATCAACAAAAAGGATGCCGTTGAGATGATCGGTTTCATGCTGAAATATGCGAGCCAGCAACTCTTCTCCGATTAATTCCACTGGATCACCATGCATGTTAAAACCTTTAGCAACAACTCTAAAAGCGCGGGTGCAGTTATACGTTAAACCGGGGATTGAAAGACAGCCTTCATCCCCTTCTTGTTCTATTTCGCCTAGAGATAAAATCGGATTAATGAGATGTCCAACTTCGTCATCGATTGCCCATGTAAATACCCGTAATGAAACACCAATCTGTGGCGCGGCAAGACCAGATCCGGGCGCATCAAGCATCGTATCTGTCAAGTCAGCAACTAACTTTTTGATCTCTTTGTCAAAAGCATCAACCTCGGTTGCCCTAGTAGCAAGAATTGGGTCACCGAATAAACGAATGGGTTGAATCGCCATGAATCGATTCTACAATCTCAAAGAGCTATGGGATCGATCTTCACTCGCACGACATGCTCGCCTTTTGCCGACTGCTGTCGCACCCGTCGAAATATTTCTTCCGTAACAAGATGTGTTTCATCATTTGGAATCCGTAGCACCGCTTCAGTCTCCCCATTAACCCCGGTTTTGGGGGCAGATACCAAGACATGTCCAGGCAAACCTCTGACCACTGAATTCACTGCTTGGTACTCTCCAAGAACTTGAATTGATTTAGCGATCGGAGGCAGGTGAAGCGATTGTCGTTCCATCAACTCCCGCTGACTTGCCCCGAGCCCATCCCAACGCACGAGAGCTTGAAGATTTCGGTTGCCGTAGTCAACATCGATAAACAGTTCACTCTTTGGGCGTAGCATCGTCGCTAATCCAAACCAGCGCCTGCGAGTATCTTCCTCTGCACCGAGCGCAGCGCGTTGCAAGGTTAAGTTCCCATTTAATATCAATCCTGCGGCATATCCGAGCTCTGCGATTGGCTCGGAACCTGGAGTAGCCACTACGATTGTTGACTCATTATCTATATGATAAATCCGGTGCTGCAAGTTCGAAGAGATAATCACCTGATTTGGAAATGCGCGCCCAATCTCTTCGAGAATTCTCTCGTCGCCTATATTGGTGTTACGCAACTGGCGAGACTCACAGAAAGTGCAAGTCCAGTTATGAATGAGATTCCCACAGAGAAAGCATTCTGGAATTCGTTGAGAGTTCTTGAAGATAAGTTTCCCACCACAAGGACATAAAGCAGTATTGAAGCAGCGACTGCAGGTTAAGTTAAGTACGTATCCTCGAAGTGGCACTTGAATGATAACTGGACCTGTTTTCAATCCTCGCTGCAGGGATTGCCAAGCAATAGTTGGCACTCGCCCACTTTGTTCAGGAGCGGCACGATTGGTAATAGCTCGAACTGTTGGTATTTGATCTTTTATTACTTCACTCCTGATACTTAACAACGTTAGATATTTTTGAGTTATGTATTGAGTAGCAACGAGCGAAGGTGCAGGTCCAGCTATTATGAGGTGGGCTTTATCGATATGTGCCCGCATAATGGCAACTTCTCGGGCGTGATAATAAGGACTTCGCTGTTCCGAATAGGTATCACTGCCTTCTTCCCAAATAATAATTAAATCAACATCAGTCATGGGAAGGAGAACCGCGCTCCGAACGCCGACAACAATCTCTTTCTTGCCAAGTAGGAGCTCTACAAAACTCTCTTCTCGCTCTTTTCTCGTTAGTTCTGAATGCCAGACGCTAATTTTTTCAGCAAGAGATTTGGTTCTCTTCTCTATGAGATTTACCATGCGATCTACATCAGCTCGATCGGGGAGTAACAGAATTATCTTGTGATGACCGACTGTCAGTATTTTCTCGATAAAAATAAATGGATCCTCGCTTGGCGGTGGCGACCAAAACACGCGTATCGGTTGAGAGGTCTTTGGATTTTGTTTAAGAGCGCTCCAGAATCCACTTGGATATCGACCATCTTCCGGTGAAAGATTTTCTGATGCATTGAACATCTCTTTGGCATTATGAGCATTGAAATCTTCCTCGATAGATTTCTTTGTTAGCCGGGGTATTGCAAAACGGAGCACATCCCATCTAGTGCCGCCGTAATATTTTTTTACTTCAGCTACAAGTTCAAGAGTAGATGCGGTCACCACCGGATATTTTTTAATAACCTCCGAAATAAAGCGCAATTTCCCATGAAAATTTGAATTCTCCTTCCGTGAAATCACTATTCCAAAGGTTCGTCTTCGATTAAAAGTTATTGAAACTAGCGATCCTGGAAAAACGTACTGACTCAGCTCTTCCGGTACGAGAAAGTCGAACTCGTCATCAACATGAGGTAAGCCAGTATCGACCAGAACGCTTGCTATTGGATCTACCTTTGCTTGGGCAGGAAGAGGCAAAGCGGCCTTTTCTCGTTTGAGACGAAGAGGAGGAACTTGATGAGACATTAGCGCTCAACCCCTCCCTCGTATCGTGAGAGCGGAACGAGTTATCTTCCGGTCGCGCTCCGCAGTTGAGACACCTTATCGCGTGCCTCCCAGGTAAATTCAGGAAGTTCCCTGCCAAAATGGCCGTAGTTGCTCGTTCTTCGATAAATGGGGCGGAGCAAGTTGAGATCTCGAATAATCGCAGCAGGTCTGAGGTCGAAAACTTCTGTAACAGCGCTCTGAATTTTTTCAACAGAAATTGTTTCGGTACCAAAAGTTTCGACGAATAGCCCTACCGGCTGTGCCTTGCCAATTGCGTATGCAACTTGTACCTCACAACGTTTGGCTAGCTCCGCAGCAACAATATTCTTTGCCACCCAACGCATCGCATACGCTGCAGAACGATCTACTTTTGAAGGATCTTTACCGCTAAAAGCTCCCCCGCCATGGCGCGCCATTCCACCGTAAGAATCTACGATGATTTTCCGTCCCGTTAACCCGGCATCACCCATCGGTCCACCTAAAACGAACCGTCCCGTTGGATTGACCAGGATGCGCATATCTTTTGTCGAGAGTTGGTACCGCGCTAAAACTGGATCAATCACGTGCTTCTTCAAATCCGCTGGAAGTACGCGTTCTAGATCAACTTCAGGGTCATGCTGAGTTGAAATTACTAAAGTATCTAGTCGAACCGCTTTCGCACCTTCGTATTCAACAGTAACTTGCGTTTTAGCATCAGGACGCAAATACGCAAGGGCTTGTGCTTTTCGCACCTTCATTAATTCATGTGAGAGCGCATGAGCAATCGCTATCGGCAACGGCATAAGTTCAGGAGTTTCATCAGAAGCGTAGCCAAACATCAAACCCTGATCTCCTGCGCCTTGGCGATCAAGAGGATCATTTGATTCGCGTGAACGCTCTTCTAAAGCAGCGTCGACTCCTTGGGCAATATCCGGTGACTGCTTTCCTAAAGAAAGACTTATTCCACACGAATTGCCATCAAAACCTCGTTCGCTGCTGTCGTATCCGATATCGAGAATCACTGAGCGAATCAGGCTCATCAAGTCAGGATTCGCTGAACTCGTCACCTCACCTGCAATATGGACTTGACCAGTGGTGAGTAACGTTTCAACAGCCACTCGACTTTTAGGATCTACAGATAGAAATGCATCTAATATGGAATCAGAGATTTGATCTGCCATCTTGTCTGGATGGCCCTCAGTAACTG
>RFXN01000021.1 GCA_009921625.1 Candidatus Fonsibacter lacus
TGTGGGTGGCGATGGAAATAACTCCTCTACAAGTAAAAAAATTGCGTTGCAGTGGAATAACCAACCGCTCGTTCCGGGAAGCGGTCAATGTCGATTGCGCTTTACGGGAGAGGCAGGGATCTCTAGTGTGTTAGCTAGAGCGCTCGCTGGCTGGCATTACCTTCGTTTTGACATCAGTGAAGAGGCAAGTTCAGGTTGTGATGGATCTCGATATCTAGCAACTCCCACACTTGGTTTATTTCATGGGAGCGTTGGCGGTAGTGGGGATATTTATTTATCGGAACATCGAATCCGCGCAGTAGTTGATGCTGCACTTAGAGCAGGTAGAGATGTTGAGAGTGCACTTGAAGAAGCGATGGGCACTCCGTGGGAGGAAGAGCTTTTACCGTTTCGACTGGGGCAAGAGGGGATGCGTGCGATGCACCAGATTCATTGAACACCCCAGCCGACCAAAGCAAGCGTTTAGTGAGAAAGAAAAATATTTTTTCGTTATACTCCACCTGTGAAGATAAAGGCAAATGCGCTGAGTTTATTAGTGGGAGTAATTTCGCTCTCCTTGGCTCTTTTTTTTGGCTTGCTTCAAATTGGGAGTGGAATTTCCCAACGAAACTCCGAAGGTATCACCGTAACAGGCTCTGCTAGAGTTGAGGCGCTCGCCGATAAGGCTAATTGGGTTATTACGGTTCAAGAGATTGCTACGAATCCCAGTGATGGCATAGTTAAGGTTAAATTGGGTGTTGCCGCAGTGCAGAAATATTTGATTGGCGGTGGCATAAAGCCCGACTCCATATCTTTAACTGGATTAAATTCTTTTGCCAATGAAGAGTTTGAAAACGGCAATCCAACAGGACGAATTGCCTCCTATCGGATTTCACGAGATATAGTGGTGAGATCCAACGAAGTCAACCTCGTAGACTCTCTAAGTCAAAATATCGGAACCTTGATAGAACAAGGTTTTGCTGTCAACTCAATTCCACCGGCATATTACATCTCCAATCTTCCAGAACTTCGTCCAAAACTTTTGGAAAATGCCATGAAAGATGCCAAGACTCGGGCTGAAGCGATCACCAAAGCTACTACTGGAAAAGTAGGAGCGCCGAAGACGGTTCGAAGCGGTCCCTTTCAAGTAACTGCGCGAGACTCCATTAATGCCGAGGATTATGGAGCGTACGACACTTCAACAATTGCAAAAACTGTGACTGCAACGGTTTCAGTTTTCTTTGCTATTGATCAATGAGATTACAGCGGAATATTGCTGTGATTACCGCGAAGGGCGGGAGCGTTCGCAATTGCTTGAGCAAGTGCGCTCCGTGAGCCTGTTGGCTCGATGATTTCATCAACGACGCCAATCTCGAGCGCTCGAGCAACACCACCAGAAATTTTTTCATGTTCAGCAGCAAGTTCTAATTCCATCGCGGCACGTTGATCATCAGGCAGATCAGCAAGAATTCTTCGGTGCAAGACGCGCACGGCAGCAACCGCGCCCATCACGGCTACTTCTGCGCTTGGCCAGGCAAAGACTTTTGTTGCACCTAATGATCGTGAATTCATGGCGATGTATGCGCCACCATATGCCTTTCGAGTAATAAGCGTTACGCGTGGCACTACTGCTTCGCTAAACGCATGAAGGAGTTTTGCGCCGCGACGAACAACGCCATCCCACTCTTGACCAACTCCTGGGAGATAGCCTGGAACATCTACGACAACAACGAGCGGTACTCCAAATGCATCACACATTCTTACAAAGCGCGCCGCCTTCTCTGCTGATGAAGAATCTAAGCAACCACCTAACCGAAGTGGATTATTTGCAACGACGCCAACAGTTCTGCCGCCGAGGCGACCTAAGGCAGTAACTATATTTGGTGCCCACTTGGGGTGGAGCTCTTGAACATCAGAATCGTCATCGAGTAAGCCATGTATTAACGGATGGATGTCGTAAGCGCGCTTATTTGATTCTGGCAGAAAGTTCGAAAGGTCAATATCGGTGATTGTTGAACGCACCGAACCTTGATTTCCCAATAAGCGCACTAAACGTTGAATCGCTGCAAAGGAATCATCTTCGCTTTCAGCAACGATATGGACCACTCCACTTCGACGGCCGTGTGGCTCTGGACCACCAAGGCGCGCCATATCTACTGATTCACCGGTCACACTTCGCACTACATCGGGTCCGGTTACGAAGATGCGCCCTTCTGGTGCAAGCACAATGACATCGGTGAGAGCCGGTCCATATGCGCCGCCACCTGCAGCTGGACCTAAAACAAGCGAGAACTGTGGAATCTTTCCACTTGCTTGAGTGATGGCGTTAAAAACTAATCCAAATGCGTGGAGCGACTTCACGCCTTCACGCAGACGTGCACCACCGGAGTGCCAAATTCCAACAATTGGATTCTTATTCTTCATCGCATCGGAATAGGCAGCTAAAATTACCTGTGCGCCACCCTCTCCCATTGCTCCGCCTTGGATGGTGGCATCTGTTGCAAAAATTGTGACGCGAGTTCCAGAGATCGTCCCGTGGGCCGCAAGCATCCCGGAGCCATCGCGCTCGGTTAACGCGGTAAAACTTCCGGCATCGAGAATCCTTTCAATACGTAGTTGTGGATCACGAGGATCAATTTGCTCTGTTAATTTCTCCGATTGCTCACTCACAATTTCTACTTCGATTCGTAAGAGGAGAAAAGTAGAGCCACGTTATGGCCACCGAAACCAAAAGAATTATTTAACGCGCTGATTTGCCCCGAAGGAAGTTCGCGAGGAGTATTACGAACGATATCTAGGGTGATTTTCTCATCGAGGTTTTCAATATTAATTGTTGGAGGAGCCAATCGATGATGAAGCGCAAGAAGGGTAAAAATAGATTCGAGTGCGCCTGCGCCACCAAGTAAATGGCCTGTCATCGATTTGGTAGCAGAGATAGCAACTTGTGACGCAAATTCACCCAGCGCATGTGCAATCGCACCCGCCTCAGCCACATCACCTACAGGCGTCGATGTTGCATGGGCGTTGAGATGAACAATTCAGAAGATAGCCCTTGGCCAACAACTTCTCCGTAGATTTTCGCCTTTCGCGCCATTGCATGCTCTAAAAGTTCAAGTACCAAAATTCCGGCGCCTTCCCCGAGCACAAAACCATCGCGATCTCGATCGTATGGACGCGATGCGCGCTCAGGATCCTCATTCCTTGTTGAAAGAGCTTTCATATTTGCAAATCCAGCCATTGGTAGCGGATGGATCGCTGCTTCGGTGCCACCGGCAACAACAAGATCGGCGCGGCCTTTGGTAATCATGTCAAAGGCATAGCCAACAGCTTCAGCGCCAGAGGCACATGCGCTAACTGGCGTATGCACGCCAGCGCGCGCACCTATTTCAATTCCAACATGTGCAGCGGGGCCATTTGGCATCAACATGGGAACGGTATATGGTGAAACGTGGCGGGCGCCTCTCTCTTTTAAAACATCGTAAGCTCCGAGCAACGTGAGTACGCCACCGATTCCCGATGCAATGACCACTCCGAGTCGTTCACTAACAACTTCAGGTTCGCCCGCATCTTTCCAAGCTTCCCGCGATGCAATAAGCGCAAATTGCTCAGAGCGATCAAGCTTTCGAGCTCTTTCCTTGCAAGAGCGCGCTCCACGTAGAGGCAACATCATGACCTAATGGAGAGAGCGCGCCTAAACCTGTGATGACTACCCGACGCTCTGACATAGCGAGACTTAGGAAGCTGCGCTTACGATGAAGTTAACGGCATCTCCAACAGTAGCCATCTTTGTCACTTCATCATCAGGAATTTTCACCCCAAAACGCTCTTCAGCAGCAACCACAACCTCTACCATGCTTAATGAATCAACATCAAGATCATCGGTGAAGCTCCGATCCATTTCGATATCACTCGGTGAGACTCCAGCAACTTCTTCCACAATATCGCGAATTCCTGCCAGTACCTCATTATGCGTTAGCGCCATTTCTTCTGCCCTTTCTCGTGTTGTCTCTATTTATGGTCGTGTCTTACGGTAGTTGAACAACTTGTGCGGCATAGACAAGACCCGCACCAAATCCAATTAATAGCGCGGTACCTCCACTTTTAATCGCATTCTCTTGATAAAGAGCATCCATTGCAAGGGGGATAGATGCTGCCGATGTGTTTCCAGAAGTTCGGATATCTCGAGCGATAGCGACTCTCTCTGGAAGGTTCATCGCTTTTGCCATTGCATCGGTGATTCGTTCATTTGCCTGATGGGGGATAAACGCGTCTAATTGTTCCGCCGAAATTCCCGCAGCGGCAAGGGCCTCAAGAGCCACTGGCGCCATTTGATAGACCGCCCAACGAAAGACAGTTTGCCCTTGCATTTTGATATCGGGCCAACCAATTGAATCGGGATCACGCAAATCAACCCATGATGGCTCCATCATTATCGCCTCACGAGCTGTCGCATCGGAGCCCCAAATCATCGGCCCGATGCCGGGAGTATCAGAAGGGCCAATAATTACCGCACCTGCGCCGTCAGCGAAAATAAATGCCGTTCCTCGATCAGTAGGGTCAGTGAAGTCTGAGAGCTTCTCTACGCCAATTAATAAGACATACTCCGCTGATCCTGCTCGTACCAAATCACTTGCAATTCCAACGCCATAACAGAATCCAGCACATGCTGCCGAGATATCAAAAGCCGGAATTTTGGGCGCACCTAATTGCAGAGCAATATCTGTTGCCGCGCTTGGCGTTTGGAAGGGATAGGTAACAGTTGCGCAGATGACTGCGCCCAGTTGTTCTGCAGATAGTCCAGCGCGCTCCAGCGCGCTCTTTGCTGCTGCCACAGACATGCTAATAACGCTTTCATCAGCGCCAGCAATTCTCCTGGAATGTATTCCACTTCGCTCTTTAATCCACTCATCACTTGAGTCGATGGCGTCAATGACTTCACTATTGGGAACGGTTCGACTTGGACGATAAACGCCAACGCTCATAATTTTTGAATACCGCTGCGCTGATGGAGATTTAATGGCAACCATTAGTGTGCTCCGTGTCCCTGTGGATGAAGTCTAGCAATCGGTTGGCCGGGGGAGACAGGATCTCCATCTTCGACCATGAACTCAATAATCGTACCGCCATGATCTGATATGAGATCAACGCTCTCTTGTCGATTAGAGACGATTCCAATGATTCGACCAGCCTGCACCTCATCGCCAATCTTTACTTCGGTGTTCGAAAATTTTCCAGAGAATGGCGCAACAATCATTCGCCAGGTGGGATTGTCACTGAGTTCACTAGGAAATCCATGGCGCGCAATAAGATCCATCGCAGCAGGAATATCTTCTGGAGTTTTTAGCGCAACGGTTTCTACATTGGGAAGTGCGCGTTTGATTAATCCAACCAAAGTGCCTGCGGGTGGTACCTCAATCACTGCAGTCACTCCTAGTTCACCCATAGTTTTCATACATAAATCCCAACGAACTGGACGAGAGATTTGCGAAATCATCCGATCGAGAATTTCGCGACCAGAGTGGACGACAGCACCATCGCCATTGGAGAGGACTCGGGTCCGCGGATCACGGACGCTTACTGAACGAGCGAACTGCGCTAGATGCTCGTGCGCGCTCTCCATATAAGAGGTATGAAATGCGCCCGCCACAGCGAGGGGGCGGACTCGAACTCCCTCAGGAGGGTTCGCTTCCACCCTCTGTAAATCATCGAGTAAGCCAGCGGCAACGATTTGGCCAGCGCCATTTTCATTTGCGGCAACAAGGTGGTTGGCCCTTAGCGCGGTTAAAATCTCTTCACGTTCGCCACCGAGTAGGGCAGACATCCCCGTTGGCGCTTTTGCTGAAGCTTTTGCCATGGCCAAGCCACGTTCACGAACGAGAACCATTGCCGACTCTGCAGTGATGGCGCGGGCGCCTGCGGCAGCAGTGAATTCACCAACGGAATGTCCAGCAACAACTCCCACTTTGCCAAAGGCATCTGAGGGGTGTGGAAAGATTGCAAGCGCTCCGAGTAATCCGGCAGCGACAAGGAGAGGTTGGGCATTCTCCGTTGCCTTCATTTCCTCTGCATCAGCGGTCGTTCCCAAGCGGAGGAGATCGACCCCGGCAACTGCGCTCCACCAGGTAAGGAGCTCTTTCGCTCGCGGCGCTTCAAGCCATGGCTTGAGGAATCCTGGAGTTTGCGCCCCTTGACCAGGGGCGAGGAGCGCGAGCATTGGTTCAGGGTAAAGGGTGAAATCGGTTACTACGTAGTAATTCGCTGGGTTTTTTCAGTTACTGCTCGGTAACATAACGGAATATAGCCGCAGCAGCAGCGTTGCGGTTCTCTGGAGCATCATTGCTGGGAGCGCGTTGTGAAAATTCTTGTCTGTGTGAAGCAAGTGCCCTACGAATTGTTGAAGCGCACGGTGGATCTGAAGCTGGACATACAGTAACGCTGCTCTCGATGGGACCAGAACGTGCGCAAGAAGCGCTTCGTAAAGGTTTGTCGATGGGCGCAGATAGCGCCATTCATATTAATGATCCTGCGCTCGCCGGTTCTGATGCCCTCACCACCTCTCGCGTACTTGCAGAGGTAATTAAGCGTGAGCAACCAGATTTAATTCTCACCGGAACAGAGTCAACAGATGCGCGGATGAGCGTTATTCCATCAATGCTCTCTGAACGACTTGAATTACCACACCTATCTTTTGCTGGCGAAGTGAAAGTCGACAGCGCATCGGGCAAGATAATGACAAAGCGGATGACAGATGAAGGAGTGGACTCGATGGAGGCGCCACTTCCTGCAATTGTCACAGTGATTGAGAAAATTAATGAACCTCGTTACCCCTCATTTAAAGGAATTATGGCTGCAAAGAAGAAGACCATTACCGAAATGAAGCTCTCTGATTTGGGAATCGCGGCGGGTGAAGTTGGTGGCGCTGGCGCATGGAGTGAAGTTCGCGATTTTGCGCTTGCACCAGCGCGTGGAACAGGTATCAAAGTTGTTGATGAAGGAAGCGCAGGCAGCGTACTCGTTGATTTTCTTGCAGAGAAGAGGTTAATCTGATGAATGAAGTTTTTGTTTTTGTCGACCACGCCAATGGCGCACCTGCAAAGACTGCAGGCGAGTTGTTAACGCTTGCTCGAACATTGGGCAGCGCGCACGCCGTGATTGCTGGAACCTCGCAGGAGTTAGACGGTGCAATGCCAACAATTCATAAATTTGGAGCTACTTCAATCACGCTTCTTGAGTCAAGTGAAATTAATAACCACCCAAGTTCAGCGATAGCAAGCGCCTTTGCTGAATTAGTTAAATCAAAGGGCGCAGGGGCGATTTTGCTCCCCTCCACTGCGCGTGGAAAAGAAATTGCCGGACGTCTGGCAGTTCGCTTAGATTCCGGAATCATCACAGATGCAATTGCTATCTCACCAGATTTAGTTTGCACCCAATCAGTTTTTGGTGGCTCAACTATTGTGCACTCTCAAGTCTCCAAAGGAATTCCAGTAATTACCGTTCGACCTAATTCAATTGAACCGGTGCCAGCAGAAAGTTCGGCAACCGCTGAAAAGATCGAGAAGATCGAGAAGATCGAGAAGATCGAGAAGATTGCGGTGAGTGCAACCGTCACTGCGAAAATTACTGCGCGCGAACCCGCGGTACGTGGTGCGCGTCCAGAACTTTCGGAGGCAAATATTATTGTTTCCGGTGGTCGTGGCACCGATGGAAATTTTGCTCCCATCGAAGAATTAGCAGATGCGCTTGGTGCTGCAGTAGGAGCTTCACGCGCAGCAACTGATGCGGGTTGGTATCCACATTCCCATCAAGTAGGCCAGACCGGTAAAACTGTTAGCCCAGCGCTTTATGTTGCATGTGGAATTTCTGGGGCAATTCAACATCGCGCCGGAATGCAAACAAGTAAAACAATCGTCGTTGTAAATAAGGACCCTGAAGCGCCCATCTTTGATATTGCAGATTTTGGTGTTGTGGGCGATCTCTTTGCGGTCGCGCCGCAGGCTGCTGCCGGTATTAGGGCAAAAAAGGGCTGATTCCACTATTCACCCTAGAATTAAGGGGTGAATTCTGAGATGAGCGCGGCCTATCTTGATAATGCTGCGACAACGGCAATGCTGCCGGAAGCACTTGAGGTCATGCTGAGCGAGGCATCGCAGGTTGGTAATGCATCAAGCCTTCATGGCGCTGGACGTCGTGCGCGTCGAGTAGTCGAAGAATCTAGAGAAAAAATTGCAGTTGCTATCGGAGCCAAGCCGCAGGAGATAATTTTTACTGCCTCAGGAACCGAAGCAAATAACCTGGCAGTTAAAGGACTCTATTGGAATAGCGCTCCAGAAAAGTCTGCCATTTTTTCAACCCCTATCGAGCATCACGCAATTCTTGATCCTTTAGAGTGGTTAGAGCGCGAAGAACAGGTCACGCTTCACCTTGCAGAAGTTGATGGTGATGGAACCACTAAAGTAGAGAGTGCGCTGGATCTTCTGCGCGAACGACAAAGCGAAATTTCATTTGCTACGGTGATGCATTCAAATAATGAAGTCGGTGCACTCCAGCCAGTATCTGAAATTGCTACGGTCGCGCGTGAGTTAAAAATTCCTATTCATACGGATGCAGTGCAGAGTTTTGGAAAAGTTCCGCTCCACTTTTCAACTCTTGGGGTCGATGCGATGACAATTAGCGGACATAAAATTGGTGGCCCGCTGGGAGTTGCCGCCTTGGTGGCGCGAAAAGATCTTGAGCTAACGCCGCTGCTTCATGGTGGTGGACAAGAACGTGATGTTCGAAGCGGAACCTTGCACACTCCTGCAATTGCGGCTTTTGCAACTGCTGCAGAAATTTCTCAGCAACGATTGGAATCAAATGCGAGTCGGATTCGAAATTTACGAGAGCGCTTAATTCAAGGAGTGACCAGCGCAGTGAGCGATGTTCGCCTTAATGGTGGCTCAAATACCCTTCCAGGCATCGCGCACTTCACCTTTGCCGGCGCCGAAGGTGATGCGCTCTTACTTTTACTTGATGCGCAGGGCGTTCAATGCTCAACTGGTTCTGCATGTAGCGCAGGTATTGCCCAATCTAGCCATGTATTGATCGCGATGGGATTTGCGCCAAAAGTTGCGCGCTCCTCTATTCGATTCTCAATTGGCGCAACAACAACGGAGCAAGAGGTAGATAAAGCGATTTCTGTTATTAATGAGGTAGTTACACGAGCTCGAGCTGCAGGTGTGAAATGAAAGTCATCGCAGCGATGTCTGGCGGAGTAGATTCCGCGGTTGCAGCTGCGCGAGTTGTTGATGCCGGGCATGAGGTTATCGGCGTACATCTTGCCCTCTCTGCAAATCCGCAGAAATATCGCTCCGGTGCCCGTGGTTGCTGCACAATCGAAGATTCACATGATGCTCGTCGCGCAGCAGACATCATCGGAATTCCGTTTTATATCTGGGATATGGCTGAAGAGTTTCATGAGGGAGTAGTCTCAAATTTTCTCTCTGAGTACTCTGCCGGCAAGACTCCAAATCCTTGTTTGCGATGTAATGAGAAAATTAAGTTTGAGGCGGTATTAAAAAGAGCGCGGGCCATGGGCTACGACGCTGTAGCGACCGGTCACTATGCCAAACTGATTACAAGTGATGAAGGACCACTACTTTATCGCGCCGACGATGAAGGAAAAGATCAGTCGTATGTACTTGCAGTGTTAACTCAGGAGCAACTATCTGGCGCACTCTTTCCGTTGGGGGACACGGTTAAAAGTGAGGTCCGCAAAGAGGCTGAAGCTCGAGGATTTTCACTGGCTCAAAAGCCAGATAGCCATGACATTTGCTTTGTCCCTTCTGGCGATAACGCGGGTTGGCTGCGTGATCGATTAGGAAGCGACGTTGGCGAGATTGTCGATGAAGAGGGCGCAGTCCTTGGGAAGCACAAAGGTGCGTACACCTACACCGTGGGGCAACGGCGTGGACTTGGTTTGACCATTCCTGCCGATGATGGTCGCGCTCGTTATGTCTTACGCGTGGAGCCGATAAATAATCGTGTAGTTGTTGGTTCCCGCGAAGAGTTGGCGATTACTCAAATTTCCGGGGTTGATGTGAAGTGGTGTGGCCCGGTTGCCTCACTCGGCGAGCACCGCGGATTGGCGCAGGTGCGCGCACATGGAAAAGCTTTGCCCTGTACTTACCGCTGGGATGGTCAACGCCTCTACGCATCGCTAGATGAACCGCTTTTTGGCCTCGCTCCAGGTCAAGCGCTTGTTATTTATGAAGACGAGCGAGCAGTTGGTTCCGCAACAATTGATTGGACGAAATAGTGAGCAAAATTCGTCAACGGATGGCGGAGTTAGCGGAGCAAATTCGAGAACATCAGTTTTATTACTACGTACTTGATAAACCAGTAATCACAGATGCACAGTTCGATAACCTATGGCGTGAACTGGTTCAACTTGAAGAATCCAATCCAGAACTGCGGGATCCGCATTCGCCAACTCTAGAAGTGGGTGGTGGATTAGAGACATCTTTTGAGCAAAGCGATCACATCAAAGCGATGATGAGTTTGGATAATGTTTTTGACGAGAGTGAATTTTCTGCTTGGACGGAAAGAGTCATCAGAGAAGTTGATACCCCTGAGTGGCTCTGCGAATTAAAAATTGATGGGCTTGCAATCAATCTTCTTTACGAAGATGGCAAGTTGGTAAAAGCGCTTACTAGAGGAAATGGGAAAACAGGAGAAGATGTCACGCTCAATGTAAAAACTATTTCTGGAGTACCACATCAACTTCAGGCAAAAAGCCCCCCTCAACTTATTGAAATTCGAGGAGAGGTTTATTTTCCGCTTGCAGAGTTTAATGAATTAAATAGCGCCATCGCTGAGAGTGGAAAAGCTCCATTTGCTAATCCTCGAAATGCAGCGGCTGGATCGTTACGCCAAAAAGATCCCAAGGTTTCGGCAAGTAGACCACTTCGGATGTTGGTTCATGGTGTGGGAGCAATCGAAGGCGCTTATTTCACATCGCAATCGCAGGTGTATCAAACTTTAGCTGAGTGGGGTTTGCCAGTAAGCCATCGAGTGGCCACTTTTACCAAACTAGATGATGTGCGCAAGTACATCGAGAAATATCAAGAAGGGCGACATCAGTTAGAGCACGAGATTGATGGCGTGGTGGTAAAGGTCAATGAGTTTGCAAAGCAGGAGAGATTAGGGGCGACATCTAGAGCGCCACGGTGGGCAATCGCTGTGAAATTTCCACCAGAAGAGGTGGTCACTCGCTTACTAGATATAAAGGTGAGCGTTGGTCGCACTGGGCGAGTGACGCCATTTGCACATATGGAGCCGGTAAAGGTTGCTGGGTCTACCGTGACCAATGCGACGTTACATAATCAAGAAGAGGTTGAGCGCAAAGAGATACTCATAGGTGACTATGTGGTAATCCGTAAAGCGGGAGATGTAATCCCTGAAGTTCTTGGTCCAGTGAAATCCAAACGATCCGGTGATGAACGCGCATTTGTGATGCCGACAAAATGTCCAGAGTGTGGCACCAAGCTTCGCGCGATTAGTGAAGGCGATGTCGATATCAGGTGCCCCAACGCGCAAAGTTGTCCTGCGCAATTACGAGAGCGCCTTTATTACATCGGTTCGCGGGCAGCTCTTGATATCGATGTCCTTGGCTACGAAGCGGCACAGGCACTTCTCGATGAGAAGATTGTTAGTGATGAAGGCGATCTCTTTAACATAACTTTGCCAGATCTTATGAAGTCATCCTTTTTCACAAAGAAAGATGGAAGTGCCAGTGCGATTGCTACTCGCTTTATTGACGGACTCGAAAAAGCCAAGAGCAGACCGCTCTGGCGAGTTCTAGTTTCACTTTCAATTCGTCATGTGGGACCAACTGCGGCACAGGCTCTTGTTCGAGCATTTGGAAGTATTCCAGCGATTGCTGAAGCAGATTCTGAAAAACTTTCGGCAGTCGAAGGAGTTGGCCCAACAATTGCCTACGCGATTATTGAGTGGTTTGACATTCCTTGGCACCAAGTGATTGTTGCTAAATGGCAAAGCGCTGGGGTGCTAATGGCACAAGAGCAGCGTGAAGTGAATCAAAACGACCAACGCTTTGCAGGTCTGACATTTGTGCTTACGGGGTCGCTCGCTGGATTTACTCGAGAAGAGGCTGATGAGGCCATTACCAGCCGGGGCGGAAAATCCACCAGCTCGGTCTCTAAGAAGACTAGTTATGTTGTGGTTGGCGATAGTCCTGGGTCGAAGTACGACAAAGCCATCGAGTTAGGGGTTCCCGTCCTTGATGAGGCGGCATTTGTGAAACTTTTGGGCTCGATAGATTAGGATGAAACCATGTTAATTCTCTCTGAATTACGCGAGCTACCGGCACCTCCGGTCTTTTTTGGGCTCTTTGCTTTTGGAGTGCTCAGCTTGCTGCTATACCTCGCGCTGCGAATTGATAAGGATCACTAATTCTCTCCGCTTTCTCTCTACACGCATCACTTCCAACTGCGCTCTTTGGTGGCACTTTTGATCCAATTCATCGCGGCCACCTCCATGCTGCACATGAAATTATTGAACGAGGAATTGCAGCCAAAGTGATTTTCTTGCCAGCGGGAGAGCCATGGCAAAAAAGTAAAGATTTGACTGCTACTGCGATTGAACGTGCCGCAATGGTTGCAACAGCGATTGCTGATAATCCAAATTTTCAACTTTCCACGCGCGAAATCGAACGTGTTGGACCGACCTATACAATTGACACTGTTCGGGAATATCAAGAAGAGTTTCCGGCGGAAGATTTCGTTTTACTGGTGGGCAGCGATGCCTTTAACGGTATTTCAACATGGAAAGAGGCTGATGAACTTCTTCAATCAATTGATTTAGTTGTTGCAATACGACCTGGAGAAGAGTTAGCCAATATTCCGGGCGCACATTTTCACGTCATCGAATCGGATATGTTCGATATTTCATCAACTGAAATCAGGCGATTTGCACAATCTCATGGAGATTTATCAAAGCTTGTACCACTTCCCATTGTGAGAGAGGTTGAGCGAATTTATGGCGCTTAAATCAGAAACCTTGACTCACACAAAAGTTGCAATATCTGCTGCTGAAGATAAGTTGGCAAAAGATATCATTGCTCTAGATTTATCCAATCAGGGCATTTTGGCAGATGTTTTTCTCATTGTGACTGGCGCAAACGATCCACAACTAGAGGCGATTTCAAGTGAAATCCAATTGCAATTACAGAAAGTTGGAGAGCGACCGCTTCATCGCGAAGGAATCGGCGGCACCTCTCAATGGATTCTCCTTGATTATGGTGATTTAGTCGTGCACATTCAGCACCCAGATATTCGAACTTATTATGCATTGGAGCGACTATGGGGAGACTGTCCGAAATTAATTACCAACTCGGATAAATGAGATGAATAATGAGTAAGAGATTAATTATTATGCGCCATGGACAAACGGATTGGAATGTTGAGAATCGATTTCAAGGCCATACCGACATTCCTTTAAATGCTACCGGACGTGGACAAGTTGCCCGTGCGGCGTCAATTCTTGGCACGCAAGATATCGATCACATCATTTCGAGCGATTTGCAGCGCGCACTTGATACCGCAGCAGCAGTGGCAGCAGTTAAGAATTTGCGTGTGATATCAGATCAGCGATTGCGTGAGACGCATTGTGGTAGTTGGGAGGGTCATACCGGCCCAGATATTGAGGCCACTGATGGTGAAAATCTTTCGCGGTGGTTTGATGGGGATGACCTGCCCGCTGGTGGTGATGGTGAGCGACGCAGCGATGTCGTAAAGCGAATGATGAACGCAATTGAAAATGGCCTCAGCGATTGCCAGCCCGGTCAGACGCTATTAGTAGTTACACACGGTGGTGCGGCTCGCGGCGCGATCGGAGCGCTGCTCGGCCTGGCGATCGATGATTGGGTTTCATCTAGAGTTCTCATGTTTCGGGGCTGTGGCGCAGCTGGTAGCGCACCTGCATGGCATGCAGGGGGTCAGGGGTTCAAGTCCCCTCAGCTCCACGTGACAACACTTCCAACAATCCCTAAACACTGGAATAAACCAGATTCACTCAATGGAAAACATGTGCTCATTACCGGAGCAAGTAGTGGTCTTGGACTTGAAGTTGCCCGAGCGGCAATCACGGCTGGCGCCGATGTCACCCTTGCTGTTCGAAACCTGGAGAAGACTGCTCTACTTCTTCCGCAATTAAAGGTAGGCGCGCAAGGCAAAGTGGATACCTTGAAGCTAGATCTCACTGATCTAAAAAATATTACAGAGGCTGCTAACTCTGTCACTGCTCCAATTGATGTTTTAGTTCTTAATGCTGGGGTGATGGCGACGCCACTTCGCCATACAGTTGATGGATTTGAATTACAAATGGGTACTAATCATCTTGGACATTTTGCCTTTGCAGGAAAAGTTTTCAAGGCACTTACCACAGGCGCTCGTGTAGTCACCGTCTCGAGTATGGCGCATCGTATGGGTTCATTTAAGTCAGAGTTAATTATCGATCAATGCTACGGTCGCGGAGAATACGCTCCATGGAGCGCATATGGTCGAAGTAAGTTGGCGAATTTACTATTCACTTTGCAACTTCACCGCCTCTCACAGTTGGGGCAACTTCCTGAGAGGAAAGTGGTAATTGCAACTGCGGCACACCCGGGTTGGTCAGCAACGAACCTACAAGCAGTTGGCGCTCAGATGAAGAATCAGCCGGTGATGGAGCGCGGGGCAAATGTCGTCAATAAAGTTTTTGCACAGAGCGCAAAACAAGGTGCGCTTCCGATTCTCTGCGCTGCAACCTTCCCAGGGATTCCCGGCGGAAGTTACCTAGGGCCAGATGGCCTCCTCGAAATGCGCGGATATCCAAAATTCACTCGCGCAAGTAGCGCTGCATATGATCAGAACCTCGCTGCAAAACTCTGGGAAATTAGTTGTGAGCTCACCGGAGTTGATTGGCGTTAGGTCGCGCTAGGTGAACCGGTACCCTTATCGCCATGCAGGAGCAGGAAGCCAGAGATGCCCGGGATACCCGGGATGTTTATGACATCCAGGGCGCCCAAGAGAAGTGG